>CALRRX020000167.1:0-6805 GCA_943370675.1 Reyranella massiliensis 521
TTCTGGGGTGCAGATGCTGCTGTGACGACCTTACCCGATATGGCGGAAGCCCTCAGCAAAGATCCTCATACCAAAGTATTGATCATGAATGGATACTACGATCTGGCTACCGTATTCCACGGAGTGGAGCATTCTATTTCGCATATCGGCTTGCCTAAATCAGCTACCGACCGGATTATCATGACCTATTATGAGGCTGGCCACATGATGTATACTCATCTTCCATCAGCCAAACTCTTCAGAGAGGATTTGAAAAAGTTTATTCAAGATACAATTAGAAAGTAATCCATGATTACCAGCATCTCAAGATTTTGCCAATTTCCGGGAGTACTAACTTTCTTGGGATGCTGGCTATTTTTTACTTATCAAAATACAAAGGCGCAGACAAGCTCCACGCTCTATTTCCCGCCCCATCCAACAGAATCTACAGATTGGGAAAAGCTGAAATCTACTGACCTGAATTGGGATCAAGCTAGACTTCAAGAACTGATGGAATGGCTTCCCACCCAAGACACGCGAGCCTTTCTTGTCCTGAAAGATGGGAAGATTGTGATTGAAGAATACTGGGGAGCTAAACTTACAGGGACCGGTGGAATGGATCAGAATTCCTATTGGTATTGGGAAGCGGCAGGAAATTCGATTTCGTCTGTGTTGATGGGGATTGCGCAGCAAGAAAAGTTGCTAAGTCTCAAAGATAGAACTCAAAAATACCTGGGAGAGGGTTGGACTTCCATCCCGCTTGCTAAGGAAAAAAACATTCGTCTGGTAAACCACCTGACCTACACCACTGGTATTAGCGATCAGGTCAAAAATCTCTTCGATTTTTCTCCCAAAAACCTAAGCTACAAAACTGATGCTGGTCAGCAATGGGCTTACCATCCGGCCACATTTTCTGTACTTGAGCAAGTGATTCAAAAAGTAACTGGAAGAGAGCAAGAAGTCTATTTCAAGCAGAAAATAGGAGATCAAATCGGTATGAAAGGATTTTGGCAAAAAGCAGGTCAGAGGCAGAGTTTTTATTCAGACGCTAGGTCATTTGGCAGATTTGGGCTGCTTTTGTTAGCAAAAGGACACTGGGCAGGTAAGCAGCTTTGGAGCGGCTCTTATTTTTCCGAAATGATCCAATCCTCTCAAAAGTCCAATAAAAGCTTTGGTTACCAATTTTGGATCAATGTTCAGGAGAGTTATCAATTACCTGGCAATCCAAGGGTTTACTCGGGTTCGTTTATCCCTTCAGGTCCTTCAGATATGTATATGGCTATCGGTAAAAATGGTCAATTTTTAATGGTAGTTCCTTCTAAAAATCTGGTAATCGTGCGAATGGGTGGTGCACCGGGAGATTTGCCAGTTCCTTACCTTTTGATTAGACAATTTTGGGATAGGATGTCTTTGGTACTAAACTGAGTTCAGATAGCTCCTAACTGACTTGCAATTTTTTCGAGGGTGAGTGGTTTTTCCAAAAATCCGGATACAATGTGGTATTCCTGAGCCCTCTGTCTGTCCTGAAAATCAATGGAACTGGATAAAATGATAATTCTGTCTTTTCTATTGGGAAAGTGCTCCAAGTATTTGTTTAAAAACTCCCAGCCATTCAGCACTGGCATATTTATATCCAAAAAGATTAAAAGGTGGTCAGCTTCCGGAATATCCTTGAGTAAAATAAGAGCATCCTCACCACCAAGGAACTCCTTTATGTGATGACTTATCCCGGTTTTGGAAAGCAACCGTTTATTTATCAGGTTATTGATTGGATCGTCGTCCACCAAAAAAATAGCGTCAAATTGCGTCATTAAATTTCAAACAGGCATTACAAAGAGTTAGTGTGACAAAATACGATTATTCCCTTTCTGAGAAAAAGGTTTGACCACCTTTTTATTTTACCTCATTTTCAAATCCATTTTTATACAGCCCAAAAAAAAGAGGGGACCGAATAGATCCCCTCTGATTTTCTTAGAAGAAACTGGAATTACATCATTCCACCCAGTCCTCCGCCGCCCATTGGAGGCATTGAAGGAGCATCTTCTTTCACGTCTGCTACTACGCACTCAGTGGTGAGAAGTAGAGCTGCGATTGAAGCGGCGTTTTCAAGTGCAAGTCTTGTCACTTTGGTTGGGTCGATAACACCTGCTTCGAAAAGATCCATGTATTCATCTGTTCTTGCATTGTAACCGAAGTTGCCTTTGTTTTCTCTGATCTTGTTGATCACTACAGAAGGCTCACCACCGGCGTTGCTCACGATCGTTCTCAATGGAGCTTCGATTGCGGTTCTGATGATGTTGATACCTGTGTCCTGATCGTCGTTTGAACCTTTTAGGCTGTCAAGTGCAGAAGCAGCTCTTACTAAAGCCACACCACCACCTACGACTACACCTTCTTGTACAGCAGCTCTTGTTGCGTGCAACGCGTCATCCACTCTGTCTTTCTTTTCTTTCATTTCTACTTCAGTAGCAGCACCGATGTAAAGGATAGCTACACCGCCAGAAAGTTTAGCAAGTCTTTCCTGCAATTTTTCTCTGTCGTAGTCAGAAGTAGTTTTCTCGATTTGAGCTTTGATTTCAGCGATTCTGCCTTTGATTGCACCTGCATCACCAGCACCGTTTACGATGGTAGTGTTGTCTTTGTCGATGTTGATCTTTTCAGCTCTACCGAGCATATCTGGAGTAGCATTCTCCAATTTGAAACCTCTTTCTTCAGAGATTACTGTTCCTCCAGTCAGGATAGCGATGTCTTCCAACATTGCCTTTCTTCTGTCACCAAAGCCTGGAGCCTTCACAGCAGCTACTTTCAAAGCACCTCTGATTTTGTTAACCACCAAAGTGGCTAGCGCTTCTCCGTCTACATCTTCTGCAATGATCAACAATGGCTTACCTGCTTGTGCTACAGGCTCAAGCACAGGAAGCAATTCTTTCATTGAAGAAATCTTCTTGTCGTAGATCAAGATAAATGGATGATCCAATTCAGCTTCCATTTTCTCTGTGTTGGTCACGAAGTAAGGAGAAAGGTAACCTCTGTCAAACTGCATACCTTCTACAGTCTTTACTTCAGTTTCAGTTCCTTTTGCTTCCTCTACTGTGATGACACCGTCTTTGCCTACTTTATCCATCGCGTTAGCGATCATGTTACCGATTTCTTCATCGTTGTTTGCAGAAACGGTAGCTACTTGAGCGATTTCTTTAGAGGTAGAAATATGCTTTGAATTTTCTTTCAGCTGAGCAACTACTGCTGTTACCGCCTTATCGATACCTCTTTTGAGGTCCATTGGGTTAGCTCCTGCTGCTACGTTTTTGATACCTACTGCAAAAATTGCCTGAGCCAAAACGGTAGCGGTAGTCGTACCGTCACCAGCATTGTCCGCAGTCTTTGAAGCCACTTCTTTCACGAGCTGAGCGCCCATGTTTTCGATTGGCTCTTTCAATTCAATTTCTTTTGCTACGGAGACACCATCTTTCGTGATAGTTGGCGCTCCGAATTTTTTGTCAATGATGACATTTCGGCCTTTAGGACCCAATGTCACTTTTACTGCATCTGCCAATGCATCTACGCCTTTCTTCAATTGGTCACGGGCGTTTGTATCGAAAAACAGTTGTTTAGCCATATTATTTTAGATTTTTTCTTTAGATGATTAACTAATTAAAGGATTGCGAAAATGTCGGATTCTCTCATGATGAGGTAGTCGCTGCCATCTACGCTGAGCTCAGTGCCGGAATATTTTCCGTACAAAACAGTGTCTCCAACTTTTACAGTCAATGGCTCATCTTTTTTGCCGTTACCCACTGCTACGACAGTTCCTCTTTGTGGCTTTTCTTTCGCTGTGTCCGGGATGTAAAGACCGGAAGCAGTTTTCTCTTCGGCTGCAGCTGGCTGTACCAACACTCGATCTGCGAGAGGTTTGATGTTCACGTTTGACATAGATATGTATTGTTTAAGGTTAGATTAAAATGCTATTGCCTCCTGATCACTTCTTGTGCCAAGGACTTTTTGATAGCGAATTCTGACAATTCGGCCGTAAATGTGAGATTTTTCACGGAAAAGGCGTCTGAATACTGGCATATTTTACTGTCAAAATTTCCCACATGTCAGCAAAAAATGTCAGAATTCAGTAATTTATGAGAGAGCAAAACAAGAGAAGCTGATGAAGACATTACCTAAAAACTGGTTGACTCAAGGTTGGATTGATTTTGAGTATAAAAAGTATCAACTGCTGGCTTATCTCCAAGAGGCTGAGAAAGAGTTTCGATCTGTCAAGGTTTACCCCACACTCAGTGACCTAATTGACCACCATCGGATCTTGAAAGAACTTGAATCCGGAAAAACAGAATTGAAAAGCCTATTTCCAAAAGCGCTCAATGGGATTGATTTTCAGAAGGCACAACTTCATTATCAGCCAAAAATTCAAGAGGATCAAGTGATGGAAGAAATCACTCAGATTACTTCATTTGCACTTCCCAAACTAAACAGAAGGATTGAAGAGGGGAAAAGCATTTTAGATTATGTAGAGTCTAATGTGGTTTTTGAGCCAATTGGGATTCAGCCACTCTACACTAAAGAAGGATATCTGATGGTCACACAGGAGAACGTGGAGGATATTTTTGCTTTTCGGTACAAGAGCAACTTTATACAACTGGCTGGAGAAAAATTCAAAAATATTTCCATCTGGTTGGTTGGGGTTTTTAGGCGATCCTTGGCTTTTACATTAGAAAAGCTCAAGATGCAACTGATCAGCGAGTGTCAGGATTTACCAAATCCAGCAATATGGAGACTTCATAGTCGTCAAAATTTCCCTCTTCATGAGACTATTTTGCCTGTTGGACAACGGCTTCTATTGCCTTATATGCAAGACTAATTCTTGGGTTCGGAAGTGGATTTATTTACTTTGAATCCTATCTGACACTCATTTTATTACTAATTTTTACAATTGGTTTATATATTACTTTGTTTTAGAGGGCTTTAGTTATGATTTCCTATTTTCTTGTCTATCTTTTCCAACAGAAAGTATGTCAGTGCAAAAATTTCAGATTAAAATTTTTCCCGATTTGGGATTTATGACCGTAAAATTCTTTGGTCATGTAGGGCTGACAGATATGGTGCAGTTTACGAGGTCAATTACCCAAATGCCGGATTACTCACCTTATTTTCCACTTATCTGCGATTTCAGGTCGAGTAGGGCAGTAGCTTATCGGATTGATATCAACGAGTTTTTGAAAAAATTCACTTCAATCGTTTCTATTCCTCACAAGAAGAAATATGGATTGATTTATTCTACTCTCAATCAGAAGTTTTTACTGTCCATTTTCAAGCTTTCGGGTCCCTTATTGAATCTTGAAATTGAGCTTTTCAGCAACCTTAACGATTGTATAGCTTGGATGACTTCTGAAGAGGAAGTGAAAAAGGAATTAACCGAGTATTTCTCAAATCAACCTGAAGGTGAGTAAAATAGATTAAGGATCCCCTAAAAAATCAAAAGGCCTGCTTGAACTTCAAGCAGGCCTTTTTGATAGGGTGCAATGTCTATTAATTTGCCGCTGAGTCTGCTGCAGCGGGCTGAGCTGGAATAGCGGTGCTGGTAGAATCACCAAAAGCTGGAGTAACTACTTGCTGCTTTGCAGTTTCAATGTTAGGTGATGAGAATTGGTTTGGCTGGCTGGAAGTGTAGAATGCTGAGGAAGCTAAAGCAAGTACCATGATTGATACGGCAAGAATCCAAGTCGCTTTTTCCAACACATTACCGGTACGCGTCACACCCATGATTTGGGAAGCACTACCTCCAAAAGCCGCTCCGGCTCCACCTTTTGAGTTTTGACCTAGGATAACCAGGATTAACAAAACGGCCAAAATCAAAATTACGGTGATTAATACAGTAAACATATAGTAAGGATTATTCTTTCAGTTTTTCAATTAAGTCCGCAAAGTAAGTCCTTTTATCGGGAAACTTCAAAGCGAGCTTCTCATAAATTTCCCTTGCCATTCCTTTTTTGCCCTGTTTGATCAAAATTTTGGCGAAAGTCTCAGAAACTAGATTGTCATTGAGTTTTGTGCTAGCATCTGCCAAATTTTCTGTATTCTGATTGGCCTCTATTTCTTTTATCGTGGCTAGTTTGATGTCTTTTTTGCTAAATGCTTTGATCAAATCAATCTGCTCTCTCTTTTTTGAGTCTACAATCTCTCTTTTTTCCTTTCGCTTGATGGTTTCGATGAGGTCATCTTGCGGAGGTCTTCTTTTTTTAGGTTTTGGTTTGCCTTGCTCTTCTTCAGCAGGTGAGATACCCTTGAGCTGTTCTCCAAGCTTTTTCAATGAAGCTGTTCGCTTTTGAGGATCCTGCTCTTGGAAATCCTCCTCAGGCAGTAGATCTACTTTTTCGGAAATAGATGGAGTTTCATCTGTAGACTGCTCCATCCATTTTTTAAGCCTGATCCTATCCGGACTAGTCAATGCTGCTAAAGCAAGGGATTGACCGGGCTTTCCTTCATTTTTGGTAAACTCATATTTAGCGGCCAAACCGTGCGCTAAATGGAAATAGGGGAAGTTTTCCTGAATCTTTTTCAGATGAATGTAATCCGCTTTTTCAAGCGGATCGGTTCTTTTGATGAGTTCCAAAAACTGAGTAGAGTTCACAAGCAGGAATTTTGCATTCAATATAAGGATTTTACCAGTTGGCCACGGTGGCGGTAAAAATATCCTGAATGATCGTTTCAAAGATATCTTCGACCAACTCGCTCTCCACATCCAAGAGTGTGACGGTGCGGGGATCATAATCCTTGAAGAAAGCAAACGTCTGCTTCTTGTTTTCCTCCTCGTTGGTCATAT
>CALRRX020000168.1:0-6797 GCA_943370675.1 Reyranella massiliensis 521
GAAATTGGATATTGAATCGCTTTTGTCCAGAATTGAGACAATAGAAAAGTAACCTTGAAAACCCATTACCTGAAATTTACTAAACCTATGCACTATCCATTTCCCTGGAAAGCACTTCCTGTGCTCTTCCTCACCTTGGGATTTTTATCCTGTGCCCCGGAAGATGATCCTTCCGTGAAGCCCGAAGACAACCGGTTCACCAAAGTCGTCCTGACAGAAGGGATGGACGAACCGATGGAAATGACCTTTCTTCCCAACAATCGCGTCCTGATCGTGGAGAGAAAAGGCGGAGTGAAAATCTTCGATGAAAACACCGGAGAAATGACCTTGGTCGCCACCATTCCGGTCAACACCAAATACACCAACAAAGCTGGCGTGGTACGCGAAGCTGAAGAGGGACTGATGGGCGTAATCGCTCACCCCGACTACGCTACCAACAACTGGGTGTATTTGTACTATGCAGATCCTACCGATACCAAGCACGTATTGGCGCGCTATGAACTCAAGGGAAATGAGCTGGTGGAAGCTTCCAAAAAGATCGTTCTCGAAGTGCCTACCCAGCGTCAGGAATGCTGTCACACTGGCGGCGGGATGGTATTTGACGCGGAAGGCAACCTTTATCTGACCGTCGGAAACAACACCGTGAATCCACGTGAAGGCTCTTCCAACTTGGACGAAAGACCGGGAATGGAAAATTCGGACGATCAGCGCGCTCCTGGAAACACGAATGACCTAAGAGGAAAAATTCTCCGAATTCATCCTGAAGCTGACGGCACCTACACCATTCCGGAAGGAAACCTTTTCCCTCCGGGAACAGAAAAAACCCGCCCGGAGATCTATACCATGGGTCACCGAAATCCGTGGAGACCTACCCTCGACTCCGAAACTGGCTACCTCTATTGGGGTGAGGTAGGCCCGGATGCATCTGTAGATTCGATTTGGGGACCCAAAGGCTATGATGAATTCAACCAAGCCAAAGGTCCCGGATTCTTCGGATGGCCGTACTTCATCGGGGACAAGTTCCCTTACAACAGACACAGCCACGCGGATAGCGCGTATGGCGCCCCTTACGATGTCAACAATCCTGTCAATGAGTCAGTAAACAATACCGGTCTGAGAGAATTGCCAAAGCCAGTTGTGCCTGCCATGATTTACTATCCTTACGGTACTTCTGAGAAATTTCCAGAACTGGGAAGCTCAGGCCGAAGTGCGACGGGTGGGCCGGTATTCCGAAAAGCTGATTTCAAAAAAGATGCCCCTTACACCTTCCCTGCTTACTACGAAGGCAAGTGGCTGATCGTGGACTTCATGAGAGGCTGGATTTTCGCAGTCACCATGGATGAAAATGGAGATTACAAAAGCATGGAGCGATTCCTTCCGAATGAGACGTTCAGCTCGGCGATCGATATGGATTTTGGACCGGATGGATCACTCTACATTTTGGAATACGGCTCCGCTTGGTTCCGTGGTAATGCCAACTCACGCCTGATCAAAATACAGTATAACAAAGGAAACAGAAAGCCTAACGTAACGGCAGTTGCTGACAAGACCGCCGGTTCCTCACCGCTTGCAGTCAATTTCTCTTCCGAAGGCACCAATGACTTTGACGATTACGATCAAGGCAAGCTAAAGTACGAGTGGAAAATCACTAACGGTTCGGGCTTCAATCAAACCCTGACCGAACCAAATCCAAGCTTCACTTTTGCTGAAGCGGGCACCTATCAAGTGACTTTGACCGTCACCGACACCAAAGGAGAAACTAACACCGCTTCACTTGAAGTAACAGCCGGAAATGAACCACCTGTCGTCAGCATTGACTTTGGCGGAATCAACCGAAGCTTCTGGTTTGGGGACAAAGAACTGAGCTACAGTATCAGCGTAAGTGACAAAGAAGACGGAAGCTCTACTGATGGAAAGATCAAAGCAGAAGAAGTCGCGGTGACCTTCGATTACGTACCGGCAGGATTTGATCCAATCGAGATCGCGTCCAAGCAAAGTGGAGTGGAAAATGCAGCCATTTTGAACCTAGGCAAAAACCTCATAGAACAGAGTGACTGCAAGTCTTGTCACCAATACACCGAAAAATCCATTGGCCCAAGCTATCAAGCTGTAGCCGAGAAGTATCCAAACTCTGAGGAAAACACCAAGTACCTCGTCAGCAAAATCATCAACGGTGGTGCCGGCGTTTGGGGTGACCATGCGATGAGTGCTCACCCATCGCTCAGCCAAGCGGACGCCAAGCGAATGGTGGACTATATCCTGGCTATGGATGATACCCAAGCGAATATCGCTTCCCTTCCATTGAGTGGAAAAGTGAATGCGATAATTCCTGAAGGCGAAAATGGTCAGGGCAGCTTCTTGCTCCGCGCTTCTTATGCAGATAAAGGTGCAAATGCCATCGGTTCTCTCAACGGATTGGATTTCGTGGCACTCAAAGCTCCATTCGTAGATCCTCAGACTTCGGTAGACAGAAAAGGAGTCCAATTACTCACCACGCCAAGCGTCAACTTCTTGATGGCGGGTGATAATTCTCAGTTTGCACTGAAAGGAATTGACCTGACCGGAGTCATTCAGATCGAAGTGTTAGCAGGAATCAATCAGCGAAACGGAGGAATTGGCGGTGCAGTGGAAGTCCGATTGGGCTCGGCTACCGGAGAACTTTTGGGTCAGTCTGAAAAGATCGGCCGAAAAGAAGGCGGAGGATTCCGACCACCTCAAGGAGTAAATCCTCTCGAATGGAGAAGACAAAATGCCAATCGTGCGGTGGTCAAAATCAAGCCATTGACCGGCAAGCAGGATTTGTACTTTATCTTCAAAAATGCCGATGCCAAAGGCGAGCAAGTCCTGATGAGTATTCAGGAGATTGAGTTTAAAAATAAAGTTGAAGAGAAGAAATAAGGTCTTCCCAATTCATGCAGAAAGCCCTGAGTCGAAGGATTCAGGGCTTATTTTTTTGATTTTGTGTGGGATCAATTTCGGTTTCTGTACTCCAGCGGGGTTTTTCCGACCTTTTGTTTGAATAGCTTGTTGAAATACTGAGGATAGTCAAAGCCTAAGAAATAGGCGATTTCATTGATATGTTTGTCCGAGTTCAGCAAATGCTTTTTAGCCTCCTCAATCAGATGAAAATGGATATGCTCTTGGGCATTTTTGCCGGTTTCTTTTTTCAGAAGATCGCTTAGGTAACTCGGGGACAAATGCACCCGCTCCGCCAAATAGTTGACTGTAGGCAGGCCTTGAACCTCCATGTTAGACTTGGATAGGTATTGAATCAGGATTTCCTCCACCTGAGAAACCACGGACTTATTGCTTTGGCTTCGGGTGATCAGTTGCCTCCCGTAAAATCTCGAACAATAATTCAGGAGCAACTCGATGGAGGAAACAATGATGTATTGACTGTGCGTGTCGATGTTTTCCTGAAGCTCAGTCTCGATTTTTTTAACACAATCATAGAGAATCAATTTTTCCTTTTCCGAAAGATGAAGGGCTTCTGAAACTTCATAGGAGAAAAATCCATAGTCTTTGATTTTATCATTAAGTGAAGTGGCTCTGATCAAATCCGGATGGAAAAATAACCCCCAGCCTAAGCTATTTTCCTTGAACTCAATTTCATTGTCAATCTCAATGACCTGATTTGGCGCAATGCAGATGAGATTACCATCCTGGAAATCGATGGATTTCCGGCCATATTTCACGTGATTTTTACAGTAATTTTTAAACATGATCGAGTAAAAATCAGTGACGATTCTGGTGTTTTCATTGACCTCCTCACTGACTTTACCAAAGTCCAACACTGCAACCAACGGATGGTGACTCGGACCTAAATTAAACAGCGCATGCAGATCATCTATGCTTTTGAGATTGATTAGCTCTTTCATTTCATACGTTTGTTTGAATCTGGTAAGGTCTCGGATATACGATCAATTTTACCTGAGTGCTTTTGGGTATCATTGATTTCATAGCTTTTGGACAAAGTCATTTAGAAAGTCCAAATACACATGACCTCTTCTTTCTGCGAAAAAATCCAAGCTCAACACCATGCTTGCCTGGAAAAACAAGCCCAATCCCAAACCCCTGAAAAAGGTGTCATTCAGAGTATGGTACATCAGGAAAATCCCAAGTGCAATCAGTATAATTTCAGCAATTCTAAACATCTTAAAGTTGGACATCACTTTCTCCATTCTTGGAATTTCCTCCGTAACAATTTTTTGAGATTCGTCCTCGATCAAGCTTTCCACCCTAAGAATATCCAGCGGACTTCTTTTGACGATAGTGTATCCTACCACCAGCTCAAGCATACCGACGAGGATAAAGGGTATGGCCACACCTTTCCAAAATGAGGTTTTGAGAACGAAAACCAGGTAAATAGAGATCAAAATACTCAAAACGCCCAGCACAAGGAAAAGGTAACTCTCCCACTTTTCTCCATTAAAATAGGTCAATACAGCATTCATCGCTTAAAGGTTGAAAAACTTCTTATTCATTTTATAGATCAAATTATTACCTAACAACCTGTTTAACAGGATGTACAATTTTGCATCTTTTCCTGCTATATACCTCAGTTGTTTCTTTCCATCAGTAGCGGCCTGATAGATCACCGAAGTCACGGTGCTGATTGGCGATGCTTCTTTTATCATTTTTGGAAAAACTTCGTTGATCTTGTTTACTATCTCTTGATATTCTTTTAGGCTTACATCTTGACAAAAGTCAAAAGAACGACCGGCAAAATCCGTAGCAATCGCTCCAGGCTCCACTAGTTTGACCATACCTCCGAATTGTTCCACCTCATATCTCAGTGATTCAGATATCCCCTCGACCGCAAACTTGGTCCCATGATACAAAGATCCAAGAGGGAAGGTGATTTTTCCTCCCATAGATGAAACGTTGATAATGATGCCTTTTTTATGTTCACGGAAATAAGGCAGCACCGCTCTAGTTACATCCAAAAGTCCAATGACGTTGGTATTGAATTGCCGCAAAACCCGATCCCTAGAAAAAGATTCCAATGGACCGTAAGCACCGTATCCAGCATTATTCAGGAGTACGTCAATCCCTCCAAATTTTTGAATACCTGCTGTCACTGCCGTTTGAATTGAATCCAAGTCTAATACATCCAGTTTTGTAACGAACACGCTTTCCAACTGATTCAATTCAGACTCGGCTTCGGGGTTTCGCATAGTTGCGATTACATTCCAACCCTTTTTATGAAAATACTTGGCGGTTTCCTTTCCAATTCCACTACTTGCCCCTGTAATCAAAATTGTCTTCTTCATTTTTTATCCCTTCTTTGGTAGACCCAAAGTTGGATCCAAAAAGTACCTTCAGGATTAAACTAATTCGGGGTATTAGTATTCGAATCGGGGTTTATCCTCATTACTTCAGGCCTCACGCATCCAAACTTTGAATTCACTTGAATTTCCAGCCTAACTTGAAATTTCAGAAACAACTCACCGTCGTTTCTCTCTTCTTGGTGACGTTTTGGTCCTGCCAAACCCCCAAGCCTGAAAAAATCGCTGAACTCTCGTCCCCCAACCAACAACTCAAACTAGAGCTTTTTACCCAAGAGCAGGAAGAGGAGCTTTTCTACACACTTTCTAAAGACGGAGAACTCCTCGTTGACTTTTCTCCTATCGGAATGGAAATTACAGGTGAACAAGAGTCGAAGTTCACTTCTCCCAAGTTGACTTTTTTCGAACGGGACAGCTTGATTTATCCCCTGATTGCAGCAAAGCGAAAAAGCTTTCAAGACCGATTTTCAGGATTGAAAATCGAGTTTGAGGGTCCCTTAGGCCTCGAACTCAGAATGTATGATGAAGGAGCGGCCTTTCGATGGGTGGGACAATCCTCCGATTCGCTAAAAATCCAATCGGAAACCTTTGAAGTAAATGCGACTGGTTCATCTAGACTGTTTTATGCACCCTATGAGCAAGTCCTGCCTCCATCATTTGGCGCCTTTGTCATGCGTCAATTGGAAAGAGTCAAGGGTTTTTTTGATGTTTCTTATCCTTACGAAAATCACTTTGAAACCCAATACCAAAGCAAACCTTTGGAAGACGTAACCTCGAGGGATTTACTTTATTCACCGGCACTTATCCATACAAAAAGCGATCACTACTTACTCGTCGCCGAATCCGATGTGCGAGATTATCCTGGGATGATCCTCAAAAAATCAGGCAATCAAGGAGTTCAAGCCACTTTTGCACCCTATCCTTTGGAGGAGGTGATTCCGGTGGATACCTTGATTTATTCGAGGCTCAAAAAGGTCAGCAAGGCAGGAGATTTTATTGCTTCGACTTTGGGCAAACGGACGTTCCCTTGGCGAGTCATCATCGCCACAGATGACCCGACTGTTCTTCCGGGATCTGACTTAGTGCTCAAGCTTGCGAGCCCTTCCGAGTTGGGCGGAGATCTTTCCTGGATCAAGCCAGGCCAAATCACAGATGAGTGGCTAGTAAATGCCAACCTATTCAACGTGCCATTCAAAGCCGGGAAAAACACCCAAACCTACCTTTACTACATTGACTTTGTCAAAGAATTTGGGCTGGAATACATCATGGTGGATGAGGGCTGGTATCGAAACGGCGATCTTAACAAACTCAATCCAGATATCGACCTTGAAAAAATAGCTGCCTATGCGCAGGAAAAAGGAATCGGTTTGGGGCTCTGGTTCAATGCCACCGACTTGGATCTATCGCTGGATGAAACGCTAAGCCACTATTCCAAACTTGGAGTAAAGGTAGTTTTAGTCGACTTCATCAACCGTAACGATCAAAAAGCGATGAATTTTTATGAGAAAC
>CALRRX020000169.1:0-6769 GCA_943370675.1 Reyranella massiliensis 521
GAACAAGAAATTTGAAGTTTGGATCAATCAGGAAATCACCCATGCCGAAGTTTTTATTTTTAACAGGAATGGAGAATTGATCTTTTATAATGAAATGGAAGAAAACCCAAAAAACACCCCCGCTTTCAGTTGGGATGGGACATTTGGGAAAACTTCTGTTTTGCCGGGCACCTATGCTGTCGTCTTGCAAGTAAGCAATCCAACCTATAATTTTTTCGAAAAGGTGACTAAAAGCCTTCTTGTAATTGAATAATTTCTAAGGACTTACAGAAAATTTTCTGTACGGGGAAGCTGGATAATTTTTTTTTTATATTTTGAGCTGTTTCAATCGTTTGTTTCACTCCAACCCAAAATCCAAAAGCACGAATCTATGACTCAAACCATCAACAAAGGAGCCCTCTTCAACGCAAGTTGCCTGGCCCTTATTACCACCGCTTTTTCGTTTTCGATCAGAGCGGGCATCCTCCCTCAGTTAGGAACTGAGTTTGGACTAACTGCCGAGCAGCTCGGCTTTATCAACTCCATGTGGTTCCTAGGTTTCCCTATTTCGATGATCTTGGGAGGACTATTCTACCACATTGTAGGACCTGCCAATATCATGCGAATTGCCTTTATCACCCACACGCTAGGTATTTTGCTCACCATCTATGCAGGTGGCTACACCACCTTGTTGATTTCAACCTTATTTATCGGATTTGGCAACGGATGTACTGAGGCCGCTTGTAATCCTCTGATAGCTGACATGTACTCAGGCACCACACTTAATAAGATGCTTAACAGATTCCACATGTGGTTCCCTGGAGGCATTGTATTGGGAAGTTTGATTTCCAAATTTATGACAGATGGAGGCATGACGTGGCAAACTCAAGTATGGGTCATGATGGTGCCCACCATTGCATATGCGGTACTATTCTTCGGAAAAGCATTCCCTAAGCCTTCTGTAGAGGGAGTAACCTCTGTTGGATCCAATATCAAGGCCATGTTTAGCCCTGTATTTATTTTCCTATTCCTTGCCATGGCCTTGACTGCCATTTCAGAATTCGGTCCTCAGCAGTGGGTCGGTTTGATCATGAGTAAGAGTGGCGCTAGTCCAATGTTGATTTTGGCACTTACTACCGGTGTCATGGCAGTAGGCCGTTTCTTTGCAGGCCCTGTGGTGAAAGCCTTGGGTCAGACAGGAGTCCTTCTGGGAGGAGCAATTTTCGCATCCATTGGCGTATTTATGTTTAGCACGGTAACTGGTCCAATGGCTTATGTCGCTGCATTCGTATTCGCTATCGGAGTTTGCTACTTCTGGCCAGTGATGGTAGGTGCAGTAGCACAGCGTGTTCCTCTTTCTGGAGCACTTGGAATGTCTATCATCGGAGGAGTAGGAATGTTTTCTACCGCTATCTTCCAGCCAATTATCGGTGGATGGATTGATGCTTCTAGAGCTGCGCAAGGTGCAGCAGGCCTAGCAGGTGATGCTTTAGAACTTGCTGCAGGTCAGGAGACTCTCCAGAAAATGGTCATGTTCCCTGGGATTTTGATTGTCTTGTTTATTATTTTCTTCATTTGGCAAAAAGGGGTAAAACCCGCCGGTGAAGCCGCTCATTAATAATTACTAAAAGCAGCCTTCGGGCTGCTTTTTTTCTTTATATCCTATGAGTAGACTTTATACCATCACCTTCTTTCTCTTTTTGATTAATCAATCTCTGATTGCTCAAAAAATCACAGGGCCAATTCAAGTTCATCCCAACAGTCGATTTTTGATGACCGCGGAAAATGAGCCTTTTTTTTGGATGGCAGATACTGCTTGGGAGCTTTTTCACCGATTGGATAAACAAGAGGCCATCATGTACCTCGACAAGCGAAAAGAGCAAGGTTTTAATGTAGTCCAAGCGGTAGTACTTGCAGAACTGGACGGAATCAATACCCCAAACGCTAATGGAGATCTTCCTTTTTCTGATTTGGTCAACTGGAAATACAATGAAGCCTATTTCAAGCATGTCGATTTGATTTTAGACTTGGCCATGCAACGGGATATTCATATTGCCCTTTTGCCTACATGGGGAGATAAACTCTTTAAAAACAGTTGGGGAATAGGGCCTGAAATTTTTAACCCTAAATCTGCCTATGATTATGGAAAATGGATCGGCAATCGATACAAAGACCGTAAAAATCTGATTTGGGTATTGGGAGGTGACAGAAATCCACGAGAAGATTTTGAGGATATGGAAGTGTGGAATCAAATGGCGAAAGGAATCCTTGCAACCCAAAATCCATCCAATAAAATCTTACTCACATTTCATCCTCAGCCAATGGAACCAGGAGGAAGTTCCGTTTGGTTCCACGAAGCCGAATGGCTCGATTTCAACATGCACCAGACCGGCCACTGTCCAAATTACCCTACCTATTCTCGAATCAACTATGATTACCAGTTGAGTCCTGCTAAACCTACGATAGACGGCGAACCTATGTATGAAGAGCACCCCAAATGTTTCAATGCAAAGGAACTAGGCTACAGCGAAGCAACCGACATCCGAAAAATTATGTATTGGAATGTCTTTGCCGGAGCTGCGGGACAAACCTACGGGGGCCATGCAGTATGGCAGATGTACGACTTGGACAAATCGCCCATCAATGCTCCCTTGAAACCTTGGCATCAGTCCTTGGACTTGGAAGTGGCCAATCAAGTCAAACATTTGAAAAATCTCATGCTCAGCAGACCCTATTTTGATCGGGTTCCAGATCAAACTTTGATCGCAGACAGTCAAGAAGAGGACGAAACTTTTGTGATTGCCACCAAATCCAGATCAGGAGAATATGCTTTCTTTTATTTCCCCACGGGAAAACCTATCAACTTGAATTTAGGGGAATTCAAAAATCAAAAACTCAATTTCAACTGGTATGACCCGAGAACAGGGGTGAAAATTGGTATCCAAATCAAAGTTGAAAATCATCACTTGGTACCGGTTACTCCTCCAAGCGAGGGAAGAGGAAATGACTGGGTTTTGATTGTAGATGCTATTGATTAATTGCCACAGGCAAAGCTTGTGTATTCAGATGATTTGATAGACCAAAGCTTACCATCCTCATCTCTGTAAGTAATCGTACCTGTACTTTCCAGAATTTCAATGCTGTTTTGAGTAGTAATACGCTGACCATTGGTAAGCTCAATGGTGCAAGGACCATCAAAACGCTCCACTTCAAGGATTTTTTCGCAGGATGAAAAACAAAAAGACCAGAAGATAAAAATCAATATTCTGCGCATACAGCTTGATGAGCTATCCATTTATTGAAAGTTCTACACGCAAATAACAAAAAGCGGATATCCAGTCCAAGTCCAATAGCCATTGAATTTAAACAGCAACCCAATCCATCCACACAAAATTGACCAAAAAAAAGCCCAACTTCTCAGTTGAGCTTTTGTGACCTCGTCAAGATTCAAACTTGAAACCTTCCCGATGGAATCGGGATGCTCTACTCAGTTGAGCTTTCATTGATCCAAAACCAATATTACTTGAGAGAATAAAACTTAGACCAAAACCCAAGGGGCAATAAAAAAAGCCCAACTTCTCAGTTGAGCTTTTGTGACCTCGTCAAGATTCAAACTTGAAACCTCCTGAGCCGTAATCAGGTGCTCTATTCAGTTGAGCTACGAAGCCATTTAGGTTTGCAAAAGTAAAAATATAATCTCTTCCTCCAAAAATAAACTTGAAAGAAAATCAAGTTGAGAATAGAAATACCAGTTTGTCGGTTAAGAATTATTAAGAACATATGGAGGGTAAATCCTAAGGGATTTCCTATTTTTGCCCACATCCTACTGAAAAGAAGACTCTTTTGATGAAAAAATTATTTACGATTGCCTTGATTTCCTTGTCTTTCCTCGCCAACGCACAGGAAACAGAAAATAAGCCAAAAACTCCTATTGGAGGCAGACCAAATATTCCAAATGATCTCAACATAGAATTTGGATTCAACCAACTAACCAACAGACCGGCTGATCTTTCCTTGAATTTTTTCGGTTCAAGATCCTTTCATATTTACTACCAAGTTCCAATCAAAATCTTCGGCGAAAAATCAGGATTTACTGTCAACCCAGGATTTGGGATAGGTTCTGAAAAATTTTCATTTCAAGATGAAAAAAACCTTTTCAGAAGTGCTGCTCTAGGTCCTGAGTCTTCTGAACTCAAAACTGTAAAGAGCGTCTACGGAAACTCAATTACTGTTTCTACAAACACCTTTGCCGCCAACTATTTTGAGGTTCCCATTGACTTAGTATACCACTTCAATAAGAACAGCTACAGCAAAAGCTTTCGGTTAAGTGTAGGAGGCAAAATCGGGTATTTATACAATGCCCATACAAAAATCGGCTATGAATCTGCTACTGCAGGTGAGGTCAAGATCAAAAGCTCTGAAAACTTTGGACTAGAAAATTTAAGATACGGGGTATCAATAAAGGCAGGAAGTCCAGGTTTTTATGTTTGGAGCAATATCTATCTTAATAACATGTGGCAAGTAGACAGAGGTCCATTTGGTAATGAAGCGAGTCAAGTCAATTTTGGAATTGCCGTATCTGTCTTCTAACCTACTTCTATTAGAATCCATCCAAATCCGGCTTTTCGCCGGATTTTTTTTTGCCTTGTAGCTCATTTTTTTCAAAATCGATCATGCCCAAAGCCAAGAAAAACCTGCCAGACAAATAAGAAATCCAGTAAAAAACCCAGCATAAACCTCCAAAGGCTTATGGGCATTAAGATACAACCTCGAGGAGGCAATGGAACCTGTAAGAAGTAAAACTAGAAGCAGTGGGTAGACTACCTCAAAGTTGCTAAACTCGAATCCAAGGACAAGAACTACAGCGAGCAACCCTCCTGCACCAATCATGTGGGCAGACATTTTCCAAAAAAAAGTAACCACTGTCAACACGATCACGGAAAAAGAAATCACTCCCATCCCCTGCCACAAAATGGGATCAAGCTCTGATTTTTGATACAGAAAAAAGAGCGTCAATATGAAATAGACGCAAGTCAGCAGAAAAGGGACAGCTCGATCTTTTCGCTCAGGCATGTGTAGACTTTTCACCATTCCACTCATTCTCAAACCAATAATACTGATCATTGGAATCAATAAAGTGGAAAGGACAATCAGAAAAAATATCCTGTATTTGAACTCTTCCGGAATCGTGGTGGCCTCCGGCACGGCAAAAAGCATCAAGCCAAACACCAAGGTCGGCATCAGCAATGGCTGAAAAACCACAGAAATCACAAGCGCTAAAATCCTCAACACTACAGCTCTTTTCTTAGTCTAGCTACAGGTATCTGCAATTGCTCACGATACTTAGCAACAGTTCTTCGGGCAATGTTGTATCCTTTTTTATTGAGCATTTTGACCAACTTATCATCCGAAAGTGGTCGCTTTTTGTCTTCAGCGTCCACCATTCCCTGCAATACCGACTTCACCTCTCTATTACTCACGTCCTCTCCACTGTCGGTTGCAATCCCTTCTGAGAAGAAATATTTCAGAGGATAAACCCCAAATTCAGTCTGTATAGACTTGCTATTTGCGACCCTAGAAACGGTAGAAATATCCATTTCGATTTTTTCAGCAATATCCTTAAGGATCATTGGTCGGAGATTGGTCTCATCTCCATCTATGAAAAACTCCTTTTGATATTGAAGAATGGCTTCCATAGTTCTGAGCAGGGTATTTTGCCGCTGCTTGATCGCATCGATAAACCACTTGGCAGCATCCAGCTTTTGCTTCACAAAAGAGACCGTCTCCTTTAGCTTTTTATCCTTCTTATCACTCTTATCATAGGCATCAAACATATCTGCATAAGAGCGGGATATTCTTAACTCAGGTGCATTTCTTGAGTTAAGTGAAATTTCAAGCTTTCCACTATTATTGGTCAAAATGAAATCCGGAATGATGAATTGGGTACGAACCAATCCATCGGAAACGCCCCCTGGTTTGGGATTGAGTCGGGTAATCAGATTGACAGCATCCTTGATTTCATCCTCATTCAGGTCGAGGCGACGTTGGATTTTTGGGTAATGCTTTTTGGTAAATTCCTCAAAGCAATCATGAATAATTGCCAAAGCATGCTTCACTACCGGATCATCGGGATGCTCTTTTCGCTCAAGTTGAATAATCAAACATTCCTGAAGGTTTCGGGCTGCAATCCCAGCAGGATCAAAAGACTGAACCTTTCGTAGGATTTCTTCCATTTCATCGATATCGGTTTCGATATTTTGGGAGAAGGCCAAATCATTGATGATCGCCTCAAGATCACGACGGATATAGCCATCGTTTTCTATGCTCCCGATCAGCTGTTGACCGATAATTTTTTGTCTGTCATCAAGTTTCAAAAAACTCAATTGAGAGATCAACTGCTCATGTAGCGTAGCTTGAGAAGAGATCGGAATCTCTCTATCCTCTTCATCAGGGTTATAATTTCCGTCACCCTGCATTTTGTACCCTCCATATTCATCGTCTAGGTAGTCATCTAGGTTGAGCTCATTGTCGTCTCTACCCAAATCCTCCTCATACGAATCCTCAAAATCGTCCTCTTGGGATTTTTCCTGTTCCTCTTCCTTTCCTTCCTCGAGGGCAGGATTGATTTCAAGCTCCTCTTCAATCCTAGTATCCAACTCAGCAGTCGGTACCTGCAGCAGCTTGATAAACTGAATTTGCTGGGGAGAAAGCTTTTGAGATAGATTCTGTGATAGATTTAACTTTTGCATGGAAATAAAATAAACCTGCTTTTTGGGTAGAAAAAGGGGTT
>CALRRX020000170.1:0-6714 GCA_943370675.1 Reyranella massiliensis 521
TGCTTTTGCCAAAGGATTTGGAGTGAATGGAGTCAATCCTTTTGTGATGTTGTTTTGGATTTCGATCGCCAGTTTGGTGTCCTCCAAAAGTAATTGGGATTCTGGTGATCGCTTTTTTTACTATTTCGGCTTGCTTTTGACTGTGTTTGGGATTGATTTAGTAAAGGCCTTTGTGGCGGGAAAATTGGCTCACTTGATGACTCCAAGGCTGAGAGGATTTTTGAATAAAGGAGTGGGGATCCTGATCTGCTATTTTGGGGTAAAGATGATTTGGGATACGGTTGGGTTTTTTGTAGAAGGGAGGTGAACTTTTCCAAAGTTCCAAACTTTGGAAAAGT
The DNA here is from genome assembly GCA_943370675.1 of Reyranella massiliensis 521. Classification (GTDB taxonomy): domain Bacteria; phylum Bacteroidota; class Bacteroidia; order Cytophagales; family Cyclobacteriaceae; genus Algoriphagus. Next base: position 339 of record CALRRX020000170.1, read on the forward strand.
TATCGCCACGAACCCTGAACACCGAACCCTTCGACAAGCTCAGGGCTGGCTCCAACATCTTTGAAACCAATCATAAAATTGTAGGTTTAATGCTTATGCAAACACCGACTTATCCCGCACTAAAATCAGCTCTGATCCTGTTATTCTTTTTGGTTTCCATCCCATTGATGGCGCAGGAAATTCCTGCTTTGCAAGACTTCAATCAAACGCGACTTGATTATAACAGAAGCGGAATGCTGATTTTGGGATCTTGGGCTGTCGGGAATATGGTGTGGGGCGGGATAGGAGCTAGTCAAAGTACCGGTGAGTTCAAGGCTTTCCATCAGATGAATTTGTATTGGAACGCGGTGAATCTAGCCATTGCCGGCTTTGGGTACTATCAAGCGACCAAGGAGATGCCGGGAACAGATTTTTGGGCCACGATGGAAGCCCAGCAAAGCATCGAAAAAATCCTATTGGTAAATGCAGCCTTGGATTTGGGATACATGGCTGGAGGGCTTTATTTTAAGGAAAGAGGACTGAGAACTGACAATTCCAGATTGGTCGGATTTGGAAAATCAGTGATTTTGCAGGGAACTTTTCTAATGGCTTTTGACGCGATCATGTATGGATTTCATAATGCCCATGCAGGGGAATTGCCAGGATTGGTTCAGAATATCAGTTTGGGTCCTACAGGTTTTTCCATAAAAATTCCTTTGTATTAGTATAAGCAAAACTTTGTTTTCCTGGTTTAGGATTAAGGTTTAGCTAAATTTGCGGCATGGAAAACCTAGCACCTTGCCCCAAATGTAAATCTGAATACACCTATGAAATGGACAGCCTGATGGTTTGTCCTGATTGTGGATATGAGTGGAACCCTTCAGAAATTGAAGTAGAAATTGAGACCGGACTGGTTGTCAAAGACTCCAATGGAAACATTCTTGCCGATGGAGATTCGGTCGTAATTGTTAAAGATCTTCCGGTAAAAGGTGCACCCAAACCAATCAAAGCCGGAACGAAAGTAAAAAGCATCCGCTTGGTAGAAGGAGATCATAACATCGACTGTAAAATTGATGGGTTTGGATCGATGGCTTTGAAGTCGGAGTTTGTGAGGAAAGCGTGATTGAAGACGATAGACTTTAGAAGTAAGAATCTAGACAGTCATTTTCAACTTTTCCAAAGTTCAAAACTTTGGAAAAGTTGAACATCCTGAGGCTTTTCATCTACTATTTCTATTCAATAAAAAAATCCCACTGAAGCGATTCAGTGGGATTTTTTATGAAGAAGTATTACCAATTAAGCTAAGTAGTTTTCTACCGGAGTGTATGGCATATTGAAGGCATCGGCAACCGCTTTGTATACGATTTCTCCGTTGATCACATTCAGTCCAGGGACTAATTCCGAATTTTGCTGAGCTGCTTTTTTCCAACCTTTATCTGCGAGTTGGATGGCATAAGGAAGCGTTGCGTTGGTCAAAGCCAAAGTAGAAGTGTAAGGAACAGCCCCCGGCATGTTTGCCACGCAATAGTGCACCACGTCATCGATCACGAAAGTTGGATTTTCGTGGGTAGTTGGCTTACAGGTTTCGATACATCCTCCTTGATCCACTGCTACGTCTACCAAAACGGCACCTTTTTTCATGTCTTTTAGCATATCTCTAGTGATGAGATGAGGAGCTTTTGCACCAGGAATTAACACGGCACCGACGATCAAATCGGCATGCTTGATCATCTCACGGATATTGTACTCGTTGGACATCATGGTCTTGACGTTTTTAGGCATCACGTCATCCAGGTATCTCATTCTTGCGAGAGAGACGTCCATGATCGTCACATCAGCACCCATTCCGGCAGCCATCCAAGCCGCTTGAGTTCCTACAATACCTCCTCCGAGAATTACTACTTTTGCAGGAAGAACTCCAGGCACGCCTCCTAGAAGGATACCTCTTCCACCCAATGGTTTTTCAAGGTAGTTTGCGCCTTTTTGGATCGCCATTCTTCCCGCAACTTCAGACATTGGGACTAGAAGAGGAAGGCTTCTGTCGGCTTTTTCGACAGTTTCATAGGCCAAACAAACCGCCTTGCTTGCTACCATTGCCTTGGTAAGTGGCTCATAAGAAGCAAAGTGAAAATAGGTGAATAAAAGTTGGTTGGCCTTGATCAATTTATATTCAGATTCAATTGGCTCCTTCACTTTCATGATCATTTCAGCGATTTCGTATGTCGCTTCGATGGTAGGCAAAATCGTAGCTCCTGCAGCTTCGTATTCAGCATCTGGGAACCCACTACCTACGCCAGCGGTATGCTGGACATATACTGTATGGCCTCTCTTGATCAGTTCTTTGGCACCGGCCGGAGTAAGGGCGACACGGTTTTCATTGTTTTTGATTTCCTTAGGGACACCTATAATCATGGCTAAGTTTATTTGGATTTAAATGATTCGCCGCAAAGATAGTAAGCTAATATTTTCAAAAAACTCAATAAAAGAATTGTATTTGGATACCATTTTGTTTTTAGGGTAAATTCCAAATGAAGTTTCTATTTTAATTTTATTCTTTTATAAAATTTGGATTTTTGATTTTTAGAAAACGAAAATTTTGAAATTTTTTTTCAAAAAATTTATCCAAATTCCGATTTCTAAAATTTTGAGTTTCGCCTATTAAAAGTCTGTGTTTTTATAAATGGCGGTATATAATTTTTTAATATTTACTTAATGGCTAATTATTCCAAATAAATATTGGTTAATCAGATAAATGGAAATTTGCACAGACGAGCATTTTGTCTATTTTTGATCGCACTAGTGATTGCAAACCCAAAATAGCTTTAGTTAAATCGATTCTATGGAAGTCAAATTTCAATCCAAGACCCAGGCTCATCCTGAACTCCAAAAGCAGGCGATATTAGATGATTTTAGAGTTGCCGTAATGAGCAGACATGCCTCCCTCATGGGTAGGAAGGAAGTATTTATGGGAAAGGCCAAGTTTGGGATTTTTGGTGATGGGAAAGAGTTGGCGCAAATTGCCATGGCTAGGGCTTTCAAAAAAGGTGATTTCAGATCAGGATATTACCGTGATCAGACTTTTATGATGGCTTTGGGTGAATTGACTGTCAAGCAATATTTCGCTCAATTATATGCGCATACCAATGTAGAGGCAGATCCAGCAAGTGCCGGAAGGTTGATGAACGGGCATTTTGCCACACGCTCGATCAACGAAGACGGTACATGGAAAGACCTAGTCAATCGATACAATTCAGCTGCGGATATTTCCCCTACGGCTGCCCAAATGCCAAAGCTTTTGGGATTGGCCTATGCTTCTAAACTTTTCAGAGAAAATAAAGGATTAAAGTCGCTGACCCAATTTTCGGTCAACGGTAACGAAGTGGCTTGGGGTACGATCGGAAATGCCTCTACTTCCGAAGGAATGTTTTTTGAGTCGATCAATGCTGCCGGCGTACTTCAGGTACCGATGGTCATTTCTATTTGGGATGACGGATATGGTATTTCTGTGCCGCAAGAATTTCACACCACAAAAGGCAGTATTTCTGAGGTATTGACCGGCTTTCAAAGAACTGAAACCGAAAAAGGATTTGAACTCCTTCGTGTCAAAGGTTGGGATTATGAGGCATTGATGCAGGCATTTTCAGAAGCAGGAAATATTGCCCGTACAGAGCATGTTCCTGTTTTGATCCACGTGGATGAAATGACTCAGCCTCAAGGGCATTCTACTTCAGGTTCGCATGAGCGGTACAAATCGGCAGAGCGGCTGAAGTGGGAGAAAGATTGGGATTGTATTGCAAAATTCAGAGACTACATCACTACCAATGGGATAGCCTCTGCAGATCAATTGGATGCAATAGATGCCGAAGCCAAGGCTGAAGTCAAAAAACAGAAAGAGGCTGCTTGGCATGAGTTTTCAAAAGAGATCAAAGAAGAGTTGGAGACAGCAGTCCAGTTAATAAAGGCTGCCGCTGAACTGTCTTCACGCAAAGTTATCCTACTTCAAATGGCCGATGATCTCAGAAAGACTATTAATCCTATCAGAAAGGATGTAATCAGTACCGTGAGAAAAATTCTACTCATACTTCGAGCTGAAAATGAATCCGTAAAAGGCGAGTTGAAGTCCTGGTATGAAAAGCAGGTGGATAAAAATCACGACCGCTACAGTAGCCATTTGTATGTGGAAGATATGTTCTCTTCATTAAAAGTGAAGGAAGTAAAGCCTCTGATCGATGAAAAGTCTGCTCTTGTGGATGGGCGAGAGGTGTTGCAGTCATTTTTTGATTATACTTTGGAGCATGATCCTAGATTCTTTGCTTTTGGTGAGGATGTTGGAAAAATAGGTGATGTCAATCAAGCCTTTGCAGGCCTGCAGGCAAAGCACGGAGAATGGAGAGTCACAGACACTGGAATTAGAGAGTGCACTATAATCGGCCAAGGAATTGGTACAGCCTTAAGAGGCCTGCGCCCAATGGCAGAGATTCAATATTTGGATTACCTGTTGTATGGTCTGCAGATGCTTTCAGATGATTTGGCTTCGCTTCATTATCGTACCAAAGGAGGCCAAAAAGCTCCACTGATTGTTCGTACAAGAGGTCACCGACTCGAAGGAGTTTGGCATGCTGGTTCACCTATGGGAATGATTCTTTCCAGTTTGAGAGGAATGATTGTAGCAGTGCCCCGTGACATGACTCAGGCTGCAGGTATGTATGCAACGCTTTTACAGTCTGATGATCCGGCTATTGTAATCGAATGCCTCAATGGATACCGACTTAAAGAAAAAATGCCTCAAAATATCGGGCAATATACCGTGGCACTTGGTAAGCCTGAGATTTTGAAAGAAGGAAATGATATTACGGTGGTGACTTACGGAAGCATGTGCAGAATCGTAATGGAAGCTGCCGCAGAGTTAGCAGAGATTGGTATTTCAGTAGAGGTAATTGATGTGCAGACGCTTCTTCCTTTTGATACCCATGGGGTCATTGGAGATTCTATCAGGAAGACTAGTAGGGTAATTTTTGCTGATGAAGATGTGCCGGGAGGTGCGACTGCATTTATGCTTCAACAGGTATTGGATCATCAGGATGTCTTTAGGTTTTTGGATTCGGAGCCTCAGACGCTCCCTGCTAAAGCCCATCGCCCAGCTTATTCTTCAGATGGAGATTACTTCTCAAAGCCTAGCGTAGAGGATGTGGTTGAAAAAGTCTATCAACTGATGCATGAATCGAATCCGAAGAAATTCCCGTCCATCTGAGTTGATGAGATCGGTTAAATAAAAATGGCGCTTCAAATTTTGAAGCGCCATTTTTATTTTTTGGTGATTTGCCTCAATGTCAACTGTGGACTGGAGACTTCATTGGATCTGTTGAGTGCCCGATCTTGAATCTGTACGTCAATTCTTAAGGTATCATTTCTGAAAATGGATTCCCAACCTGAGGAAAGCATACGATATGAAATAGATCCTTCGACCGGCTGACCTTCCTCGGTGGTTAACACCCGAGGAAATCTTCCATTGAATGTGGTGAAAAAAGGTGGATCCTGCCAACGGAATTCAGTGAATCTTCCGTTTCTTTTGATGAAAAACCGTACAAAAATATTGTACTGGTTTTCATTCTTTTCTACCCAAACTGTATCCCTTACTGTGGTATTATTTACAATTGGATTGATCACCCAATCCACCGGATTGTAGGTTGGGGCGTTATTTGGTCTGCGAGAGTAGGTGATTAGATTTCCCGCTGGGTCTCTCCTATAATTCAGTGGGTTGAAAGGAGGGTTGATATCCGTGGCTGATAAACCCAAATCACCTTCTGCGTCTTTGAATCGAAGGGTTAGTATCAGCGAATCCTGACTTGATGTTGGGGCGTATTCCAAACTTGAAAATTCAATTTCGGGTACGCTTGGAAAATTTTCGGGTGGACTGATACAGGAGGAACCTACTAGTAGTCCAAACAATATTCCCGAATAGCTTTTGAATCGCATGCGATGGAGGTAAATTTGCATTCTAAAATACAGGAAGTTTTCCCCTTTGGAAAACTCAAATTATAAAACGATGTTGGAATTCAAAAGTTTTTCGGAAAGGCTGGATAAATTGACTCCTGACCAATTTGAAGACTTTGCTTTAGAACTGTTCCATTTTCAAGCTAGTACCAACTCGGTTTATTCGTCTTACCTGAATGCAAGAAAGATATATCCTTCCTCAATCAAAGAAATAGCAAAAATTCCATTTCTCCCGATTCGGTTTTTTAAAGATAAAGAGGTCGTTTGTGGATCACCATCAGCTTTCTCTAAGTATTATTCCAGCAGCGGCACTACCGGAATGATTACCAGTAAGCACCTGATTTGGTCGGAGGATTGGTACCTAAGGCATGCCAAGCGGATTTTTGAACATTATTACGGGGAT
>CALRRX020000171.1:0-6703 GCA_943370675.1 Reyranella massiliensis 521
ATCAAAAATGGTGGACACCCAATCACAATTCTACTTTTCATAAAGTACCAAAGGAGGAACATAAGCTTTTTGAGGATTTGATTTTAAAGCCATTTTTTGATTTGAGAATAAAAAATTTCTTGATTAAATGAATGATTATCCTTCGTTTCGCCCACTCCTTTCGTTTCGATTCATTCGCGCCATTTTTCAAATGACAGCACTTTTCTCTCCACTCTAGGAAAGGGCTTTCACTCCCCACGGCTACCGCTTCATTCCACTTACCCTTCTCCCGAGTCCCGGCAAGCCTGGGACTCGGGAAGGCCGTTTTGTGAAGCCGTAGCATGAGCCTCCTCCCCAAGTGCAAGCGATTAACCAATAAAGCCGTCAAGTTATCGGACAGATAACTGCGCACCATCAAAACAACTGACTGTCACACAAGAACCTGGGAAAAATTCTACTCAGAAAATAAAGTTTTTATCATAAAAGATATGTGTTAGATCAGTCTAACTTATTACTTTTACCATTCTAATAATAAGAATGTGAAGAAGCTGATTCTGATACTACTAGGCTGTCTGGCCTTCGCCTGTGAAAATATCATTCCCGAGCCACCGGCAGTGGATGAAATTCTAGACGGCCCAATTGATGGGTTAAACTCAAGCGAGCAAGCCCGATTTCTGGCCGGGGATTTTGCCTTCAATGATGAGGTATTTTCCTCCGGAACAGGTCTGGGGCCTACATTTGTGGCTACTTCCTGTGGTAGTTGCCATGCTGGTGATGGAAAAGGCCATCCGTTTACTACACTGACACGCTTTGGTCAGACGGCTCCAAATACGCCTCCCAACCTGCTTATCGGAGGTCCTCAACTCCAAAATAGAGCTATACCAGGATACACACCGGAAATACTTCCGGAAGGAACACCATTTATGAAGCTAACCCCACCTGCCGTCACGGGCTTGGGTTTGCTGTCAGCCCTTACAGATGAGCAGATCCTGACTAATGCAGACCCTTATGATCTTGATGGAGACGGAATTTCCGGGGTGCCCAACTATGTAAATCCTCCCGCTTATTTTGTTCCTAAGTGGTTTCATCAAGATGCAAATGGGCGCTATATGGGGCGCTTTGGCAAAAAGGCAGCTACCATCGATCTGCTCCAGCAGACCGTATCAGCGTACAACCAGGACATGGGCATCACTTCTACATTTGAACCAGTTGACCCTTTTTCAGGATTGGAAGTGGATCAGGAAGTGAGCGACCAGACCGTCAGGGATGTGGTTTTTTACCTCCGTACACTAAAAGCACCTATCCAGCGCTCACAAAATGACCAACAAATAATTCAGGGTAAGACTTTGTTTTCCCAAATCCAATGTGGGGATTGCCACACCCCAGAATGGACCACCCCAACCTCTGATATTGTAGCTTTGTCCAATAAAACCTTTTTTCCCTATACAGACCTGTTGTTGCATGATATGGGGCCGGGATTGGATGACGGTGTAACCGAAGGCTCTGCTGAAACTTTCGAATGGCGGACACCTCCCCTTTGGGGTTTGGGTCTTTCTCCAAATTCCCAAGGAGGCAGCTACTTTCTCATGCACGATGGCCGGGCCAGCAGCATTGAGGAGGCAATTTTACTGCACGGAGGTGAGGCAAATAGCAGCCGTACCAAGTTTGAGTCGCTATCTGCCGAAGATAGAACTGCTTTGATCCGTTTTCTTGAATCCTTATAATCTTCCAAATCCATGAATAGAAATGAGTTTATCAAAACCTGTGGATGGGGGTGCTTTGGCATCATGACGGGAATTTCCGGCTTAACATCCTGTGCGGGCACCAGGTATTTTCAGGCTAGCCTTGAAGGGGATTATATGATTGTTCCGCTGGATGCATTCGTGAATTCGAAGGATGATCAATCCAGCTTCCGGCCAAGTGTGATAGCGCATCACGAATCACTTCAATATCCGATTGCGGTTTTCCGGCTGTCTGAAACAGAATACCAAGCCTTATGGATGCGGTGCACCCATCAAGGCACAGAACTTCAGGTTTTTGGCGACAGGCTCCAATGCCCGGCCCATGGTAGTGAATTCACCAATACCGGTATGGTGCAAAACGGCCCGGCAGACGACCCCTTGCGAACCTTTCCGGTTCGGATTGAAGCAAACACCTTGAAGATCGACTTGAAATGAAAAAATATTTATTCCTTCCAGTCTTCTTGTTTGCCTTGGTTGCAAATGCCCAGATTGACAGTACGCTGTTAAAAAGAGTACCAGTCGATACTTCATATACCAGAGCCATGAACATGGATGCAGTGTACAACCGTCCTTTTCTTCAGATAGGGAATTTACCGGCTTCCATTGGCGGGTACGTAGAGGCCGATTATCAATACATGGGCCAAGATGGGATCACTGAGGGCCACAGTTTTCGTATCCCCCGCTTTACGCTCTTTGTCGCCTCTTCGATTCACAGGAAAATCAAGTTCCTCTCTGAGATTGAGTTGGAGGAAGGTGGAAAACAAATATCCATCGAATTTGCTGCATTGGATTTAACTTTTCATCCACTACTAAACCTCCGAGGTGGAGTGGTAATGAATCCCATCGGGGCATTCAACCAAAATCATGACGGTCCAAAATGGGAATTTGTGGATCGGCCAATTGCCATGACAGAAATGCTGCCAGCCACCTGGAGCAATGTCGGATTTGGTCTGTATGGTAAATATTATTCAAAGGCCTGGGCTTTTGGGTATGAAGCTTACCTGACCAATGGCTTCGACAACAGCATCATCAGCAATAATCAAAACAAAACTTTCCTCCCGGCAGCAAAAGAAAATGCCCTGCGCTTTGAGGAAAGCAGTAATGGGCAACCCTTGTTTACGGGCAAAATAGCAGTCAGAAACAACAAGGTGGGAGAAATAGGACTTTCCTACATGGGGGGGATTTATAACCGATTTGAGGAAGATGGTCTCGTTTTGGATGCCAAAAGACGCCTGGACGTATTAGCGGTGGATTTCAATACTACCATTTCGGCAACAAAGACTTATTTGGTTGGCGAATGGGCCTGGGTACTGGTTGATGTACCGGAGACTTATAGTCAGCAATATGGTGAACGGCAAAAGGGAGGGTTCGTAGACATTGTACAACCTATCCTGAGAGGAAAACTGGCAGGTTTTGATAAAGCAGTGTTCAGTCTGGCCTGCCGACTGGAATATGTGGACTGGAACGTGGGAAGTTTCGAGGAAACCGGAGGAAATATTTCTGATGATTTGTGGGCAGTAGTTCCGGCAATCAGTTTCAGGCCGGTATCACAAACCGTCATCCGACTTAACTACCGGTACATGCAACAACAGGATATCTTGGGAAATCCACCGGCTAAAATCGGGGGAGTGCAATTTGGGTTATCAAGCTACTTTTAACTGCATTGTATTCCAAAGGGGTAATTTCAGTATTTAAGGCTTTGCTTAAATAAGTTCCACTCCATACCTTTGTTAAGCAAATGCTTAAATACAAAGTTATGAATACATGCATCCGTGTCTTTGCCGATAGCGACCAGATCAATAGGTGCAGGGAAGACTTGAAAAGCAAGGGGGAAGGTTTTTTAGAACTGGCAGATGTACTGAATCTTGCCGGTAATGCGGTTCGCCTCAAAATCCTGTACCTCCTGAATCAGGAAAATGAACTTTGTCCGTGCGACTTATCAGACATTTTGGGTATGACAGTTCCGGCCGTCTCCCAACATTTGAAAAAGCTGAAGGATGCAGGAGTCGTGACTACTAAAAAATCGGGGCAAACCATTTTTTATTCAGTAGAAGCGCAAAGTCAGCGAATCATTTCGTCAGTGCTCGATTTGTTTAACCTCCCAAATTCAATTGCTACGTTATGAAAAAATCCCTTTTAACCAGCGGCCTTATAGCCGCTTTAGTGAGTTCCCTTTGCTGTATCACCCCGGTGCTTGCTCTAGTGGCCGGTGCGAGCGGGATCGCGTCCACTTTCTCCTGGCTGGATCCAGCACGGCCTTTTTTTGTAAGTATCACCGTGATTGTGTTGGGATTTGCCTGGTACCAGAAGCTTAAAGCCAGGAAAGCAGAAGACATCGAATGTGCATGTGAAGATGATGAGAAACCAAGCTTTTGGCAGACAAAAAAGTTCTTATCAATAATCACGGTTTTTGCAGCCCTGATGTTAACATTTCCGCTCTATGCTCACATTTTCTACCCCAAAGCCGACAAGCAACTGGTCATCGTAGAGAAGTCCGATATACAGACCGTAAATTTTGAAATCAAAGGAATGACATGTCAGGGCTGTGCAACTCATGTCGAGCACGAAGTAAATAAGCTCGATGGTATACTAAGAGTAGCTGCTTCTTATGAATTGGGCAATGCCGTTGTAGAATTTGACAATACAAAAACAGGTATTCAGGAAATACAACAAGCCATCAACTCAACGGGATATTCCGTGACCAATAAAACAGAGAAATAAATGGAAATCATATTAGAATCAACCATCACCTGCCCTAATTGTGGCCATCAGAAGGAAGAAACCATGCCCACTGACGCCTGTCAGTATTTCTATGAATGTGAAAACTGCCACAAGGTGCTAAAACCAAAAGAAGGAGATTGTTGCGTGTATTGCAGTTATGGAACGGTCAAATGTCCGCCAATACAGGAAAATGGCGGTAGCTGTTGCTAAAATCTTGTTCGATTTGCAATACCCTTGCGTCCTATTATTGTGTTCCTTTGCAGGCAAATGAAATTCATTCTTTCCATATCGTTAGGTTTTCTGTTCCTGATCCAGGCATTGGGGCCTACTATGGATTTATGCTGTGAATTGCCAAAGCTTCCAGTACTTTTTGAACACTACGAGGAGCAGTCTGAACACGACGGAACTTCATTTCTGGAATTTCTTGATTTCCATTATGGAGACGGTCAAAATGAAGAAGACCACCACCATGATGACGAGCATGACAAGAACTTACCCTTCCATGACCAGCATCAGTGTTCCCATGGCTCCATTTTTATTACCCCTTTAATGGAAAAAGTGGAAATACCCACCCAATCCTTTTTCACACTTACTCAGACAGGTTTTTACAGCTTCTCACTCTGCTCTGAACACCCCGAATCCCCATTCCAGCCGCCCAAGGCCTGATTTTCCGGACATTTAAATTGAAGTAGTTATTACTTCCAAGCTGTTGCATGGAGGTGATCCTGCATTTTCAATTTACTCCCCCAGCTCAAAATTCAAGGGCTTTTTCTGCCCTGTCTATCCAAAAAATCAGATTCATAAATGCTAAAAAATGCTGGATAAAATCATTCAATTTTCAGTCAAAAACAAACTGATCATAGGCCTGCTCACGCTTGGTTTGATCATTTGGGGAGGCTACTCCCTTTCGAGACTTCCCATTGATGCCGTACCGGATATTACTAACAATCAGGTTCAGGTCATCACCTCCTCCCCATCTCTGGCAGCTGAGGAGGTAGAACGTTTAATTACATTCCCCATCGAAATTACCATGGCAACCATCCCGGAGTTGGAGGAGATTCGTTCCTTTTCCCGCTTTGGTTTGTCTGTGGTGACCATCGTGTTTAAAGAAGATGTGGATGTGTATTGGGCTCGTCAGCAGGTAAGTGAAAGGCTGACCGATGTACAAGCACAAATCCCTCCGGGTGTAGGTCAGCCGGGCATGGCTCCCATCACTACCGGACTCGGAGAAATCTATCAATATGTGGTGGGAACCGAGAAGGGTTATGAAGATCAATACGATGCCCGTGAACTTCGTACGATTCAGGACTGGATTGTCCGAAGGCAATTACTCGGTACTCCAGGGGTTGCGGATGTGAGCAGCTTTGGCGGTTACCTTAAACAATATGAAATCGCCATAGACCCGGATAGACTAAAGGCCATGAACGTTTCCATTGCCGATATTTTCCAGGCACTGGAAGAAAACAACGAGAATACCGGAGGGGCTTACATTGAAAAAAACCTCAGCGCCTATTTTATCCGAAGTGAAGGCCTGGTGAGCGACATGGACGACATCCGAAACATGCTCATCAAAAATAATCCGGATGGAATTCCGGTTCTCATAAAGGATGTGGCTGAGGTAAAGCTTGGTAATTCAGTGCGGTATGGAGCCACTACCCGAGACGGTGAGGGTGAGGTGGTGAGTGCCATTGTGATGATGCTAAAGGGAGAAAACTCCGCGGAAGTAATTGAGAATGTAAAGAGTCGAATTGCTGAGATACAAAAAACATTGCCGGAGGGAGTAACCATCGAGCCCTTCCTGGACCGAACAAAATTGGTAAACACTGCCATTGGTACGGTGAGCAAAAACCTGGCTGAAGGTGCCTTGATCGTGATCTTTGTTTTGTTGCTGCTCTTGGGAAATCTCCGTGCAGGTTTGATTGTAGCCTCGGTCATTCCCCTTGCGCTCCTTTTTGCTTTTGGAATGATGAACTTCTTTGGCGTGTCGGGTAACCTGATGAGCTTGGGCGCTATTGATTTTGGGTTGATCGTGGATGGGGCGGTCATCATTGTAGAGGCCACGTTGCATCATTTGGGCTTGTTGAAACTGGGAAGAAAGCTGACCCAGAATGAAATGGACGAGGAAGTGTACCAGTCGGCCAGCAAAATCCGGAATTCCGCCGCATTCGGAGAAATCATCATTTTAATCGTGTACCTCCCCATTCTTGCTTTAGTGGGGATTGAGGGAAAAATGTTTGGCCCTATGGCACAGACGGTGAGTT
>CALRRX020000172.1:0-6699 GCA_943370675.1 Reyranella massiliensis 521
GCAGTATGATTCTCTGGTTTGATTTTCATTAAATTCCGATTAACCCAAAATCCAAGCCCCATGAGAAAAATCCTTTTCCTATTTTTTCTTTTAATCAGTCAGGTGAGCTTTTCACAAACGGCTAGGTTAAAAACCCCTTGGACCGATCAGGTCTCCAAGGATTCCCCACATGCGGAATATCCGCGTCCTCAACTGGTCAGATCTACTTGGCAAAATCTGAATGGCCAATGGGATTATGCCATTTTGCCCAAAGGCAGCCTTCCTGAAATGGGTTTTGCAGGAAAGATCACCGTCCCTTTTCCGGTAGAATCTTATTTGTCCGGAGTACAAAAAACTGTTGGACCTGAGAATGAGCTTTGGTATGAAAAATCCTTTGATCTCTCGCTAGATCGAAAGAGCAAGCGAGTTTTACTGCATTTTGGCGCCTCTGATTGGGAAACCGAAGTGTGGGTAAATGGCACAGTTGTCGGCAAGCATTTTGGTGGGTTTGATAGCTTTTCTTTTGATATCACTGCGCAACTTGCAAAAACCAAAACCCAGAAAATTAGGGTTCGAGTCTGGGATCCAAGTGATTCGGGACCTCAACCCCGAGGTAAACAAGTCAAAGACCCCAAAGGCATTTGGTACACGCCTGTAACGGGAATTTGGCAAACTGTATGGTTGGAAACCGTGCCGGAGTCGTATTTATCCGCCATCTATTCCAATACTGATTGGGAAAATGGGGTTCAAGTATTTTATCCTCAAGTCACCTCAAGCAAAGAAGGACTCGAAGTAGAAGTGACTTTGAAGGACGGGGCCACTGTTGCTGGCTCTTTTAAAGGAAAAAGCAATTCCCCAATTCCGGTAAAACTTAATTCTCCAAAGGCTTGGTCTCCTGACTCACCAACTTTGTACGATGTATCGATCAAAGTTTGGGAAGGAAAAAAGCTAATCGAGGAGGTCAAATCCTACGCAGCTTACCGAGACATCCGAATGGCTAAAACATCAGATGGCTATCAGCGGATGTTTTTGAATGGCAAACCACTTTTTCATTACGGACCTTTGGATCAAGGCTGGTGGCCTGATGGATTGTATACTGCTCCAACAGATGAAGCCTTACTTTTTGACATCGAAAAGACCAAAGAAATGGGCTTTAACATGATCCGAAAACACGTCAAAGTTGAGCCTGCACGCTGGTATTACCATGCCGATCGATTGGGTATGCTGGTTTGGCAAGACATGCCAAGCGGGGACATGGGTAATAGATGGGAAGTGCGTCCAGGCGTAATCCGCGAAGGAGTGGAGAAGGTCAGAACTCCAGAGTCTGAAGCCATATTCAAAACAGAATGGAAGGAAATCATTAATGAATTCAAGTTTTTCCCATCCATCGTGGTATGGGTTCCTTTCAATGAAGCCTGGGGACAATTCAAAACAGGCGAAATCACCAAAATGACGCGTGAATTGGATGCGTCACGATTGATCAATTCTGCTTCGGGAGGCAATTTTGAAATGGAAGGCTCCACGGTAGTAGGTGATATTCTCGATCTGCACAATTATCCTGATCCGGTAATGCCAGATCCAAAGATCTTTGGAGAAAAGTCAATCATGGTCTTGGGAGAATTTGGTGGCTTGGGCTTGCCTTTGGAAGGTCATACTTGGCAGCAGAAAGACAATTGGGGATATCAGAGTTTTTCTACCGCAGAAGACTTAAAGGCAAGGTATTCTGCCTTGATCGATGATTTGTCAAAATACATCCCCCGAGGCTTGGCAGCCGCTGTTTATACCCAAACCACCGATGTGGAAATCGAGACCAACGGGCTCATGACTTACGATCGTCAAGTGATCAAGATTGCCCTCGAGGAGCTGAAAAAAATGCATGAGAAGCTGTATAAATAGATGTTAGACAAAAGACACAAGACGCTAGAAACAAGACGCTAGACATTGGAGATTTGGATTCCAGAACTTTTCCAAAGTTTCAAACTTTGGAAAAGATTGAGCAACCATTAGAATTTGAATAAGAAAAGCCGTGTTCGCCCGGCTTTTATAATATAGCTGTAAAGGAATCTAAAGTCTAAGTTCTTGCTTCTCGACTCTTGCTTCTCGACTCTCGTTTCTTTACAAATTTCCTCTCAGTTCCTGTTCACGCTCGATCGCTTCGAATAGCGCTTTGAAATTTCCTTTTCCGAAGGAGGTAGCTCCTTTTCGCTGGATGATCTCAAAGAATAGCGTTGGACGATCTTGAACAGGCTTGGTGAAGATTTGAAGTAGGTAGCCTTCCTCATCTCTGTCTACTAGAATATTCAAGTTTTTGAGTGGTTGCAGATCTTCATCGATTTGCCCCACACGGTCTAGCAGGTCATCGTAATAGGTTGACGGTACTTCAAGAAACTCCACACCTCTTTTTCTTAATTCAGTCACCGTGTGAATGATATCATCCGTAGCGATCGCCATGTGCTGGACACCGGCTCCACCATAGAAATCCAGGTATTCCTCAATCTGTGACTTCTTCTTTCCTTCGGCAGGTTCGTTGATCGGGAATTTGATATAGCCATTGCCGTTAGATACTACCTTCGACATCAGGGCAGAGTATTCTGTGGAGATGTCGTGGTCATCAAAGGTGATCAGCAGCTTAAAGCCCATCACGTTTTCATAAAACTCCACCCAGCGATTCATCTCTCCCAAATCCACATTTCCCACACAATGATCAATGTATTTCAATCCGATGGAGGTGGATTGGTAAGTGCTTTTTCTGGGTTTAAATCCCGGTAGAAATACGCCTGAGTAATTTTTTCGCTCCACAAAGGTGTGAATGGTATCACCATAGGTTTTGATGCTTGCCACTTTTACTTCACCATACTCATCTTTCAAAATGGTTGGTTCACCAGCAGATTCAGCTCCTCGAGAGGTGGTTTCTTTCCATGATTTTTCTGCATCATCGACCCACAGCGCTAATACCTTTACCCCATCACCATGGGTTTGGATATGCTGATTGATAGGATGATCGGAGGAAAGTGGGGAGGTGAGGACCAATCGGATTTTATCCTGCTTCAACACGTAGGAAGCCCGATCTTTCACGCCGGTTTCAGGGCCTGAGTAGGCGATCAACTCAAAGCCAAAAGCATATTGGTAGAAAAGCGCGCTCTGCTTGGCATTGCCCACATAGAGCTCTACAAAATCCGTCCCGTTGATGGGCAGAAAGTCTTCAGTCATGATTGTTATGTTTGGGTTTAACTCTGGATCAAAGGTAAAAACAAAGCCAAATATTATTTGGTTTTGACACCTCTTTTTTCAACGGATTTAGAAAAGATTTTACCTATTGATTGCAAAAAAATGAATAGAAATAATTTACATAACTAGTTGTTATGCAGATAAAAAAGTTTTTTTACTTATAAAAAAGCTTTCACTCCTGAGGGTTCCCATTTCGCCAAAGGGTAAGCCATGCCATGATCAAAAAAGCCAAAGCCCAGCTGCCCAAACTCGTTTTTAGTGCCAACAAAATCAGAATCCCATACCAAATCATGGCCAGCCCAAATCCAATCAGAAACTTCCAAGTCCCTGTGAATACTTCATCCTCGACTTTTGGCCGGATCCAAAGCCAGATCCAATAAAGAGGGAAATGGAAAATCTTCATCATTTTATTGATCAAGGAGAAAGGTTCTTTGACCGGATGGCTGATTTTCCCATAACTCAAGAAGCTTTCGACTTCTGCTTTAGACGTGACGTCCACTCGGTGATTCAGTAGTTTTTGTAAGGTGTCAGGATATCCCTCGTCGGGCAAATCTACCATCATGGATTTAAGGGCTTGCTCGACTGACTTGGTGAGTTTGCCCGATTGACTGTGAGGCATATCCACTGGAATGGCTTTTCCGAAGGTGATTCTCACCGTGCTTCCTGAGCGTTTGTGCGCGCTAAACCCAATACTTACAGGGAATATGACAGGCTCAAGCTCAGGGAATTTTTCTTTCAGTCCAAAGGCCATCCGAGTGAAGCCCTTACTCAAGGGTCTGAGGTTTCTAGTGAGGCTATGACTGCCCTCTGCAAAAATTACCACAGTCCCATTTGCACGGAGCACTTCAAAAGTGGCTTCAAACGTTTGATGGTTTTGCTGAATGGTCGAGAATCCGTCTCTTACCCGATAGACGGGAAGCATCCGGATAAAATGAAGGACTTTGGAGATAAAAGGATTGACAAATACAGCTGCTCGGGTGAGAAACCATGGATTCAGGCGAGTATGGGTTGCCAAAAGAAGCGGATCGAGCAAGGCGTTTTGATGGTTGGCCACCAAAATCACGGGGCGGTTTTGAGGAATATTTTCCTGACCCTCGACAATGATTTTTTTGAAATAGCTATGAAGTGCCACTTTGACCAAAAGCCTCAGAATGGCATTGAATGCGTTTTTCATTTCCTGTTTTTCCAAAGACTAGCCAGGGTCATCCCTGAAATCAAATGCCAGATTCCCCACCAGGCCGTAATGATAGCCATCCCTCCAAGCCCCTCAAAATAGGTGAAAATAAGTACCAGCCCTAATCCCGAATTTTGAATTCCTGTCTCGATGGTGATCGTTTTGATGTCGGTAAGGGGTAATTTTCCTGCTTTGGCAGTCAGAAAACCGGCACTTAATGCGGCAAAATTATGCAGCAGCACCCAGAAAAATATCATCCCGATGTATTGGGTGAAGAGGTTGAAATTGCCAGAGAAAGCGATAATCACAAATGCTGCAAAAATGATAATGCTTAAGGGTTTCAGAACTTTGGATGCCTTTGAAGCAAATTCAGGGAACCTTTGACGAGTGATAATCCCCAAGAGCAGAGGAATTCCCAAAATGATCCCGACCGTGAAAAATACCTCACTGATATCAAGGCTGATTTCCTTAAGTAGGAGTGAGGTAGGTGAATAAAATCCTGCCCAAAGGGCAAAGTTCAAGGGAGTGAGGAAAATGGCTGCGACACTTGAAAATGCCGTAAGACTGACCGAGAGTGCAGTATTTCCTTTGGCAAGGTTGGTCAGAAAGTTGGAAACATTTCCACCCGGACATGCTGCCACCAGAAACATTCCCAACGCTACACTTGGTAGAGGATTTAGCAAGGAAATAATTACCCATGTCAAAAATGGAAGCGCTAAAAACTGGGAAAAAACACCCAAAAAGAATGCTTTGGGGTGTTGGATTAGGTACCTAAAATCAGCCCACCTCAGGTCTAGCGCCACGCCGTACATAATCAATGCCAGGGCTAAATTGAGCAAAAGAAGGTCTCCCTGAGAGAAATTTAGCCGGACCGCGTCGAGTGGATTTTGGGACATCCTCCGAAAATCAAAGGAATTGCTGAAAAATCAAAATTCGGTCTTTTTTATCTGTTTCTGGCGGTCCTAATTTTTCTCAATCTATCCCTCTTATTTCCGCCAATTGTATACAATTCCTAGCCATTTGTTTCAAATTAAACATGGTTTTGAGTAGGGGGGCATATTTCTATATTTTTTAAAACTAAATGATTATAATATTGAAACGGAAGTATAAAATATGCCTTGAAACACGATTATTGGCAACTTTTTTATGCTTCAAAATACCGAAAGCACGCATCAACCCAATATGGCCGAATCGATAATTACCAGTTTAAAACCACATAGTCTGGTCGAATTGCAGCGCAAGCTGACACTCTACACCATGCTGCTGGGAGGGATTTTGATGTTGATTTTCGGGTTTACCAATTTGTTTACCGAGGTTCCGCTGTTCATCGTCATGATGAAAATGAGTTTATCCATTCCCTTTTTCATCGCTTACTTTTTGATCATCAAAAAACTTCCTCATCAGTGGATGCTCAATGCCATCTTGATCTTATGCTATATCGCAATCGTGATCAATTATTTTTTCAATCAGGGTTCGAATGGCCCGACAGATTACACCATTTTTCTATTTACAATCGTCATCACGGCTCTGGTCAATGGATTGCTGAAATGGATTTGGTTAACCCTTGTTTTTTTCACATTTGTAGGCTTGTATTTCGCTGAGGTCAATGGTTGGATAGCTATCAATACGGAGTATTCTACGCCATTTGGTGCTTTTTGGGACAATGTACTGGGCTTTTTCTGGATACTGTCCTTTTGGGTGATGGGCCTCTGGATTTTGCTCAAAAACTACAATGCTCAATATGACCTTCTCGTAAAGACTAAAAATGAGAAAGAAGAAGCTAATGAGAAATTGGAGCTTTTGAATCAGAAGAAAACCAAACTTCTCGCCCTGCTTTCTCATGATTTGAAAAGCCCAATGGCCTCTCTCCAATTGACTTTAGAGCTCTTTGAAATGGGAATTCTAGATCAGAGAAATATGGAAATATTGCTCAAAAACCTCAAGAGACAGAATATTCACCTCAGTAATGTCCTCAACAATACGCTCAATTGGGTGATGATGGAATTGGGCGAGCGGGAGGAAAAAAAGGAGACAACTCATATCCAAGGATTGACTAAGGAGATTTTCGATACCATGGAAGTGACTGCTTCTGCAAAAAATCTAAATCTCACCTATCAGCAGCAAGGGGACAATCTTATCTTGGATATTGATCCAAATCCCGTCAAAATCATTTTGAAAAACCTTCTGGACAATGCCATCAAGTTTACTAAAGAAGGCGAGGAGGTCACTTTAGCACTTTTTACGTCAATTGACTCCTTAATTTGGGAGGTTTCCAATCCCGGTCAAGCGCTCACCGAAAAGACAAAAAGAGACTTATT
>CALRRX020000173.1:0-6664 GCA_943370675.1 Reyranella massiliensis 521
ATCCCCGCAATTCTACAAGGGAAAGATCTTCTTGGCTTGGCACCGACAGGTTCGGGAAAAACTGCCGCGTACATCCTGCCGATATTGCAACAGCTTTTGGGAAAAGAAGCCCCAAGAGATCGATCAGTACCTGTATTGGTGCTGGTTCCTACCCGGGAATTGGCGGTACAAGTGGCAGAGGTGGCAGAGAATTTCAGTCGGTTTTTACCCCGAAGGATCAAGTCGCTGGCCATTTTTGGTGGGGTTTCGATCAATCCACAGATGATGAAATTGGGAGGTACCGAGATTTTGATCGCCACTCCCGGACGATTGATTGATTTGATGGGGAGAAATTCGGTGAGTATTTCTCAAATCAAAACCCTAGTGATAGATGAGGCCGATAAAATGCTTCAAATGGGTTTCAAGGAGGAGATGGATCACCTTTTTGAGTACATCCCAAAGAAAAAACAAACCTTGCTTTTTTCGGCTACCATGGAAGGAGAAGTTGAGGAACTGATCAAAAAACTACTTCAAAATCCGGTTCGGGTACAGGTAGCCGCGGACGATTTCACCCCAGACTTGATCACACAAAGTGCTTATCGAGTCAGTCCAGAGACCAAGGGACCTTTCCTCCGTCAGGTGATCCAATCAGGCGACTGGAAACAAATATTGGTCTTTGCTTCCTCCATCCGAACCGCCGATAACGTGGTGGGGAAATTGGTCAAAAACGGGATTGATGCGGTGGCATTTCATGGCGATAAAAGCCAAGGTGCTCGTACGGAGGCTTTGGCCAAATTCAAATCCGGGAAAACTCGTGTCCTCGTTGCCACTGATTTGGCGGCCAGAGGAATCGACATCCAGGCTTTACCTTTGGTGATCAATTATGAACTACCAAGATCGCCCAAAGATTACATCCACCGTATCGGTCGAACTGGACGGGC
Organism: Reyranella massiliensis 521; assembly: GCA_943370675.1. Classification (GTDB taxonomy): domain Bacteria; phylum Bacteroidota; class Bacteroidia; order Cytophagales; family Cyclobacteriaceae; genus Algoriphagus. Next base: position 921 of record CALRRX020000173.1, read on the forward strand.
GGGACTGCAAGGAGAAGCCATTTCGCTGATCACCCCTGAGGAACAGCACCATTTCAAAGTGATCCAAAAGAAAATGGGTAAGTGGGTAAAGCTGATGAATGCCGAGGATTTGGGGAAAACTCAAGTGGAAACCGAAGACTAATATCGGATTTCGGATGTGGGATTTCGGATGTGGGATTTCGGCCACCAAGTCAGACTTCCCGAATTGGGCTTTGGCCTTTAGGCCGATTTTCCAAACTTCCATTTTTCCATAACTCCATTCTCCCAAACCTCCTGACTTCTACAAAAACTCCCAGACGCTACGATACGCCTCTTTTTCCTCGAAATAGCGAAGTAATTCATCAAAAAACGGATGCTGTGCTAGGGTGCTGCTATCACCGATCAGGATGAGTTTCCGTTTGGCTCGAGTGATAGCCACGTTCATTCTTCGTTCGTCTGCCAAGAATCCGATCTCACCGCTTTCATTGGATCTCGTCAAGGAAATCAGCATCAAATCCCGCTCTTGTCCCTGAAATCCATCCACGGTATCGATAGTAATCAGATCTGCAAAAGCCTTCAGGTTAGGAAACTCATAGGTCTCAAAGATCAAATGCCGAAGGTACCTGACCTGTGCCGAGTAGGGTGCAATGAGTCCGACCGTCCAGCCTTTTTCCTTAAACAACCCAAAGCCAATCCGCTTGATCGTGTCATTTAGATGACGACAGGCAAAGCGCGCCTCCTCGGGATTGAAAGTGCTGAGGCTTTCGGGTTCTTGCTGATCCGTGTAGCCCGAGCCGGCAGTATCGATCCACTCAAGAACAGCTTCTTCTTCCGAAAAAGCATGACTTTTCGTGTTCTCGGCAGCTTCCAGTTTTCCTTCATAAAAATGCTGATTGGAAAAGCCCATGATTACCTCAGGCATTCGGTATTGGACTTGGAGCATTTGAGCGGTTTGCAACTGTCGATGGATGATTTTTTCCATCAGCGTGGTGGATAGCCCTTGCTTTGCCGCTTCGTAGGACTTTATCGTGGGAGGTAGCTGACAATGATCCCCAGCAAAAACGACCTTTTTGGCTTTCATAATCGGAATCCAAGTCGCCGCTTCCAATCCTTGCGCTGCTTCATCGATGAAAACGATATCGAAAATCATCCCCTTCAAGTGATGTGAAGAAGCTCCCACCAAAGTGGAAGCGAACACTTGCGTTCGCTGGTAAATATCTGTTCGAATGTAGTCCTCCAAATGCTCAGCCGCTTCCCTTATTCGGGACACTTCTTGATACATCAGTTTGCGCTGAGCACGCTCCTCGGGGCCAAAGCTGCGCTTGTATTGTTTGGCTAAACGAAGGTAGGATTCGGTTTCCTTTCGGAGTTTTTTGAGATCACGGTAGCTGTCGTGAAAAGCAATTTTGGCATCTAAGGTCTGATTGAGAATTTTCTCCTCCACCCTTGCCGGATGCCCAAGTCGAAGGGTCGTAATGCCCCGATCTACCAACTTTTCCACCAACAGATCTACCGCAGCATTGCTAGGTGCTGTGACTAAAATTCGCTGCTGTTGCTCCACTGCTCGTTGAATCGCCGCGATCAGAGTGGTGGTCTTTCCTGTGCCCGGAGGGCCATGCACGATGGCAAAGTCTTGGGCTGATTCGATTTTTTGGCAGGCGAGATTCTGGGAGAAGTTTAAGCCCTCAAGTACCAAATTGGGCACTTCCTTAAATTTTGGACTTTTCTCCCCATAGGCGATATCACGAAGCTCGGTCAGTCGTGGTGAGTCTGCCTGAATCACCTTTTTGAGCGCACTTTCCATTTCCCGATAGCTCGCTTCATCAAATAGCAAATCCACTCCCAAACGCCCCGAATCCATCCAGTCAGGCACTTCGTCTGCTTGCAGCGTAACAATTAGCGTATCTTTTTTAGCTTGATTGACCACCCCGCTGACACGAAACTCAGCACTATGATAGCCTTCTTGAGTGGAGTAAAAAGAGACCGATTTTCCTGAACCGAATGCCGAAGGATAGCTGGTATCGGTACGCTCCACTTCGATGATCAGCCGCTCACCCATGCCGATTTTGGTCTTTTTGAGCAGAATCGGATGCCAAGTGATTCCCTCTTTCTTTTTATCGGCGACAGAGGTATTCAAAAACTTTTTCTTGTATTGTGCGAGGTCTTCTTGCCACTCCAACTTGAGAAGTTTCAGACCCAGCTTTAATTCTTCGAGGTAATTCGGCATCAATCGGTATTTTAGGGTGCAAACTAAACAAAAGTCCAAGGGTTTATCCTTTTTCCAGATTCCATGAATTTTCTTGCACACGCCTATTTGTCATTCGGTCAGGAAGAAATCCTCGTGGGAAACTTGGTGGCGGATTTTATCAAGGGAAAAGAACTGAATCAGTTTCCAAAAGGCATCCAGATCGGAATACTTCTGCACCGAGAAATCGACGTATTTACCGACACCCATCCTCTGGTAAAAGCAGCGCAAAGCTACCTCAGACCTAAATTCAGGCACTATTCCAGCGTGATTACAGATATTTTCTTTGATTATTTTTTAGCCAAAAACTGGCATAACTACTCTTCTACACCTTTGGATGAATTTGCCTTACATACTTATGATCTCCTGGAAAAACACCTACCAGTGCTGCCTCCTCGATTTGGTGAGATGTTTTTTTGGATGAAAAGTCAAAACTGGCTGCTGAATTACAGAGAAATAGAGGGAATCCAACGAACGCTCAATGGAATGACTCGAAGGGCAAAGTTTGATTCTAAAATGAATGAGAGTGTTTCAATCCTTCTGGAAAAAGAGAATGAATTTGAATTGATTTTTTTCGCATTCTTCCGGGATTTGGAGACTTTTGCCAAAGCAAAACTTCAAGAAATCAAGATTCAGCATGATCGTCATTAAACCCAAAATTTCCACCTACATCCCCCTGACTCTGATTGTAGTGGCTTTGCTTACCGGTCTAGTCCTATTGATGAGAGATTTTTCCATGAAGGGAAGTTTTGGGCTTTGGTTTTACTTAGTGGCCTGTTCACTGATCACTTTGGTGGTCTTGATGCTATTGGTAAAAATGATGGCGGGATGGCGCTTTGTGTCTGCTGGTAAAGACCATATTGTGATCAAACTTCCTCTGCATCGCAAAATGAAGGCTTACCCTGTGGGAGAGATTTTGGCTTGGGAGGAAGAGATCGTAGTAGCTAATAAACGGGAGTTTCGTCAAGCGACTATCGTATTTCAGGATAAAAATTCGATTTCAATCTCCAACCATGAGCACGAAGCCTACACTGAATTCGTCAATTACCTCAAAAAGAAAGCTCAAAAGCAACTGATTAAAACGAAAAAAGCCTGATTTCTCAGGCTTTGGTTTTATCTGGCTGTTCGGAAATTCCGATCGTACATAGCGATACTTTCGGTGATGATTCTCATGGCCTCGTCTTTTCCAAGAAAATCCTCCACGATTACCTCTTTGTTTTCCAGCTTTTTATAATCTTCAAAGAAACGATGTACTTCCTTCATCAAATGCGGAGGGAGTTCTTCGATATCATTGATATAGTTTACAGATTGATCACCTGCAGCTACGGCAATGATTTTATCATCAGCTTCGCCACCATCGATCATTCGCATCACCCCGATTACTTTGGCCTTGACCAAGGTCATGGAAGGGATGTCAATTTGAGAGATAATCAGGATATCAAGTGGGTCATGGTCTTCGCAAAAGGTCTGCGGAATAAACCCATAATTTGCGGGGTAATGCACCGCTGAGAAGAGGACACGGTCAAGCATAAGCATACCTGTCTTCTTGTCCAATTCGTACTTTCCTTTACTGCCTTTAGGGATTTCAATTACACCCATCACGTACTCAGGAGCGTCCTTCCCGATGTTGACGTCATGCCAAGGATTAATCATTTGTAGTATTCATTTAGTGAGAAAAATCGGCTATTGCCTTTGCAAAGATATACGCTAAGGCTGACTTTTAGCTTGGCCGTTGTCTTAATTCATACTTGGTAAGGTCACCGTGACAGTAGTGCCTTCATGAATCTGTGATTCGAGGTGGATTTTCCCACCCATTTGCTCCACTGCTTCCTTGACCATGTACAATCCCAATCCGGTACCTACATTTCGCTGAGTTGCTCTGGAAAACAAATTGAACACATCTCCTCTATGTCTTTCCTCGATTCCAATCCCATTGTCTTCCAAGGAAATTACTACCTGATTGTCGAAAACATCAACTGTGAGACTAATCCGCTTGGGGCCTTCCTGACTTTTTTGAAACTGGACGGCATTACTAAATAGGTTGTTCAAAATCACCCTGATTTTGGAATCGTCAGAGAAAAATGGAATTTTTTGGTTGACCTGTACTTCGATGTGGAAATGTGAAAGATCAAACTTTTCACGATACGCAATCATTTGCTGGTTTACCACATCCTGAAAATGGATCTCGGTCACCTTATGATCGATTTTTGTAGATCGGTAAAAGTCCAACATTTTATAAATGAAGTCGTCTAGCTTTCCCGTAGCTGTATCGATCATTTCAAAATATTCCAAAACATTTGGATCGGACACTTCCATTTTAGCCAGCTTGGATACGCCAGAGATACTCATCAAAGGCCCCCTGAGTTCATGAGATAAGCTGTAGACAAACTGGTTCATCTCTGAATGAAGCTTCTTCAATTTGAGATTTTTCTCTTTAAGCTCTCTCCTCATGAAATAGATGTCGGCAGCATTTTTAATGGAATTTTTGATCTGCTCGATATTCCATGGCTTGTCAATAAATCGATAAACCTCACCTTTATTGATCGCATCAATCACACTCGCGATATCTGAATAGCCGGTCAAAAGAATACGAATCGGGTCAGGATTGATCTGCACCATCCGCTCGAAAAATTCCGTACCTGTCATTCCAGGCATTCGCTGATCTGCGATGACGACGTGTATCTCTTCTTCCTGTGCGATTCTTAGTCCCTCTTCTCCATCGATAGCGGTAAAAATCTTAAAGTCCTTCCGAAGTGTAGCTCTAAAAGACTTGAGGTTATTGTCCTCATCATCGATGTAGAGTACGTTGATGTTCTTTTCAATCATACTTAGGGGTATTTTGGTAGATAGGAAGCGAAATAATAAATGAAGTACCCTGCCCTTCCTCTGTGACAACTTCCAAGGTACCCTTATGATTTTCAATAATAGAATAAACTATAGAAAGCCCCAAACCAGTGCCTTTGCCGACAGGTTTGGTGGTGAAAAACGGCTCGAAAATCCTTTGTCTTACATGCTCAGGCATACCAGGACCATTATCTTGAATTTCGATTTTGACTTGATCAGCCATTGATCTTGTACGAATGGTAATGACAGGGTCTGAGATTTTATCAAGGTTATCAGCCAAGGCATGGACCGCATTGTTAATGATGTTCATAAACACTTGATTGATTTTACCTGCTAGACATTCCACCATTGGAAGTTCGCCATAATCTCTCACAATTCGGATTTTTCCAGGAATCGAACTATTCAAAAGAATGATGGTGCTGTTGATTCCATCATGAAGATCCACCTTCTTGATATCCTGCTCATCGACTCTTGAGAATAGACGCAGACCTTTGACGATTTCAACTGTCCTTTTAGCACCGTCTTCCATTCCTTTAAGGAGCTGCTCTACTTCATCCAGCACGTAATCCAACTCTAAATCTTCCTCCAGTTTTTTAGCTTCTTTTTTAGTCTCTGGGGTAAATTCTTTTGAAGCTGACTCTCTGTAAAATTGAATCACCTCCATGATGTCTTTGAT
>CALRRX020000174.1:0-6564 GCA_943370675.1 Reyranella massiliensis 521
CCTGTATTGGCGCCTGTTTCCACCTTTACCGCTTCGCCCAAGGCCATTTCCGGAAGGAGATTTTCCTTCATGCCCATCGCTCTAGCTTGATTGGCAGACAGTCCACCGTTTGGAGAAATCTTATTGGTGTCCAAATTCAGCTCGCCTGCATTGGAGTAGTAGATCTCCTTGGTACCCCCGGCAGAGTTGGTAAATCTGGAAGAGTAAATCACCTGGAAGCCTTTGGACTTGTCATTGAGCGGACCATAATCGAAGACCGCCGTCATGGTATCAAAGTTTTGGCGACCATCTTTCCAGAGGTAAATGCCTCCGTTTGCAGCGACACTTCGTGGATGAGGCAAGTCCGTAAACCAATGCACCGTATCGATTTGATGGGCCATCCACTGTCCTGGAATCCCGGAAGAATAAGGCCAAAACAAGCGGAATTCAAGGTATTTGCGCGGATCCCACTCCGTCTTGGGACGGTTCATCTGGTAGCGCTCCCAGTCGGTATCTTCTTTGCGAATCTGGCTGACTAGGTCCGCACGTCTCCAACGCCCGGGCTGATTTACATTCCAAGTCATCTCTACGGCGACGATATCTCCAAATTTCCCGGCCTTGATAAAGTCATGAGCCTGATGATAGTTGAGGCCGCTACGGCGCTGGGAACCAACCTGCACAATCTTGCCAGTGCGGAGGACAGCTTCTTTGGCGGCACGGTTATCTGCCATGGTTTCGGCAAAAGGCTTTTCCACATACGCATCTCGACCTGCCTCCACCGCTTCCTTGCAGTGCAGGGCATGTTGAAAGTCAGCCGTGCTGATGATCACCGCATCCACATCCTTTCGATCGTAGAGTTCGTCATTGTTTCGGCAAGCGGCGATGTCCACCCCTGCCCGCTCCTTGACAAAAGCCTGAGCTTCATCCCGTCTGCGGCTCCAAATGTCCGACACGGCGGTAAACTGGAAATTCATTTCCTTAGCGTGAATCTGCATGGCAGGCACCAAGGCTCCTCTGCAACGGTCGGAGAAACCAACAATACCGACATTCACGCGGTCATTGGCGCCGAGGATACGGCCGTAGCTTTTTGGGGAAAAGGCTACCGCACCTAGGCTCAGCCCGGCGGTAGTCAAGGCAGACTTTTTCAGAAAGTCCCTTCTGGATTGATCGTTGTTCATGGTATGGAGGGTTTATTGTTTTTTTATTTGATGCTTGAAGTCGGGTGTCCGATGTATGTATTGGCGATTGGTTCGGTGTTGTCGGGTTGTCGGGTTGTCGGGTTGAACTTAAAGTTGAGATTGAATTCAGGGATTGGTGTTGTACGGTTGTCGGGATTGATTTAGAGTTGAGATTGATTTCAGGGTTTAGGGTTGTCCGGTTGTCGGGATTTATTTAGAGTTGAGATTGAATTCAGTGTTTAGGGTTGTCAGGATTGATTTAGAGTTGGGATAAATTCAGAGTAATTTGTTGTCCGGTTGTCTTGGTGTCTGTGTAAGCTTAACTCTTCATTCCAGGCTGACAACATGGACAACCAGACAACTTGACAACTTAAACAACATTACAACCTCGACAACCCGACAAGATCTAACCTTTCACCAACCCCTTAAACAATTCTAATTGCTCCTTTAGGGCAGCGACGCGGTCGGCGGGTTGCGTGCGGGCCTCCATCAGGATCCAGCCTTGGTAGTTCATCTTGGCAAATAGTCGAAATAACTCCGGATAGGGATAATCGCCTACGTTAAACTCACGCACGTGCACGGTATCTCCAAACCATTTTTTCACCAAGTCGAAATTGTGCTCCAAACCCGGAGGCAGCAGGTCCTCAGCATTGCAGTTCCAGCACACTTTGACATTCGGTTCGGTGACCTGATCAAAGATCTGCTTCATGACTGGGAGTTCCTGTGTGGTCGTACCGTGCACTTCGACTCGGATCAGCTGACCATATTCTTGGGCAAACTTCCCCACTTCGTTGAAAGATCGGGCGATTTGGGCAATAGTCTTTTCAGGAGCGACCTCCTTGGGCATGGCATTGGGCTTGACCTTGATTCCGGTGGCACCTATGTCATGGCAAAGTTGGATATAAGCCTTAGTACCTTCAATATTTTCCCGAAGCTTGACCGGATCAGGACTGTGGTACTCGTAATTGCTCCCGTAGCCGAGGCAAGTGACCGAACTATCTGCAAAGCGTTTTTTTACTTCGGATCGTTGGGTTTTGCTTAACGCTACTTCCACGGCATGGGCATGCTGGGTGCGGAGTTCTACGCCGAGCACGCCTGTCTTCTCACAGTTGGCGATCAGGGTGGGCAGGTCCCAATCCTTGGCCCACTCGTAAGTGACGAGGCCAAAGCGAAGGGAGGAAGCAGGAGGAGTATCACTCCAAGCGAGGTGAGGAAGCAGGGCTGCACCGAGTCCAGCGATAGCAGACTGCTGCAAGAATCCCCTGCGGGAAAGGTCTATTGGGTTCATCCATTTAAAATAAGGAGAAATGCCCAGCGAACTTCCCTGCACCCAAGGGAAATTGCGGAATGGATTGCGGAGAGGGGAAAGAAAATATATAATGTTTAATCCCTCTCCTTCAATGTCATATTCCGGAGTTCGAAATTTTCAACGGACAATAAAAGTTGATCGAGATAGAATACTCAAATTACGAATCGACCAGAAATCAATCCTAATTCAAAACCCTTTCCCAATCACAACCGACTACAATCGGAAATAAACGCTTCTCAACCGACTCTCGATTTGCCTCTCCCCCAACTTTGGACCATCAGTTCTCCTCTAGCGGAAATTGTTAAACCAAATCTTTCACAATCAAACTTTTAAAAACATGAACGCGCTAAGAAACAAAGTTCAGCTCATCGGAAACCTAGGTTCCAAAATCGAAGTCAAAACAACTGAATCCGGCAAAGTAGTCGGTCGGGTCAACATCGCCACTAATGAGGTGTATCGCAATGCGAAAGGCGAAAAGATCACTGAAACCACCTGGACCAACCTGGTCATCTGGGGAAAAAACGCAGAAATCCTCGAGAAGTACACCGACAAGGGTTCGGAAATCGCCATAGAAGGCAAGCTGTCCAACCGCACTTACACGGACAAAAGCGGAGAAAAGAAATACATCACGGAGGTAGTTGTCAATGAAGTACTGCTCCTAGGCGGAGGATCGAAAGCCGAAAAAGCTCACTCAGAAGCCGCTGAAGCGAATTATCCTTTTTGAAAAATGGGATAATCAAATCTAGCAAGAAGAATTAGGGGGCTCTGACCTTAGTCAAACTTCACTTTAGAAATGGGATTGAAAAACAGGCAGGGCACGTGCTCAGATTGATTTGAGTATGTCCCTGTCTGCCCCTTATTTACTATAAACCCTTGTTGAATAGACCCTCAGCGCTAGGTATGAATCAAGAATAGACTTCTTGTTAAACTAGTGCTTCAAAATGAGTTAAGTGTCTTTTGACCCACCTTCCCTCCTATGTGGCTCCTAGGTGACTACTGTGGTTTTAAAATTATGCAGTGAAATTTATCCCATGGTCAGATGACAGCCTATAATTGAGATTAAGCCTGCGTGCCAGAAGGCAAGTCAAAAGACTTTGCGCAAGTTTGTTTTTTCTCGCTAAGCCAAAAAAGTCGCAAAGAGCATTATTTCTTCGCGACTTAGCGCCTTAGCGAGAGACTTGTTTGTTGTAATCGCAGACCTAATCCATCAGAAACTCGAGGGCGGAACTTCCTACATATAAATCCACAACTTCTTCCCTCCTATGTGGCTTTTAGGTGACTACTTTGGTTTTAAAATTCTTCAGTGAAATTCATCATGAAGTTTGAAGACTCCATACAAGTAAGCACAAGTCTGCCTACCGGAAGGTAGGTCGAAAGACTTGCAATTCGTGATTCTCGAAAAGTCAAAGAGACCCAAAAAGCATTATTTCCTCTCGACTTCGAGTCTTAGCGAGAGACTTGTTTGTGGCGATAACTGTCCTAATCCCTCACAAACTTGAGGGCGGAACTTCTTACATATAAATCCACAACTTCTTCCTTCCTATGTGGCTCCTAGGTGACTAATGTGGTTTTAAAATTCTTCAGTGAAATTCATCATGAAGTCTGAAGACTCCATACTAATAGGCACAAGCCTGCCTACCGGAAGGCAGGTCGAAAAACTTGCGCTAGGTAAGAGCTATAAGAGGTTAGGAATTGTTTTGATACTTAGGAACCTAATCCTTAAACGGACTCCCCGTGTTGGGATAAATCCAAGCCGATTTCCTCGTATTCCTCACGTACCCGAAGGGTCACAAACTTGTTCAACACGAATAAAATCACATAGGACATCACAAAGGAAAACACTGCGACACCAACCAAAACCAACATATGAGAAGCGAAAATCTCCCACCCCCCATAAAGCAAGCTTGAACCTGGCTTATTGGCAAAAATGGCGGTCAAAATCATTCCCATGATTCCCCCTATTCCATGACAGGCAAAAACATCCAAAGTGTCGTCAATCTTGCGAAGAAACTTGGCATTCATCATCACATTAGAAACTATCGCTCCGAAAAATCCGAAAATAAAACTCTGAGGAATCGTGATAAATCCAGCTGCAGGGGTAATGACCACCAATCCAACCACCGCTCCTATACAGGCTTGCATGGCTGAAATCTTTCTTCCCTGAATTCGATCAAACAGCACCCAAGTCATCATCGCAGTAGCGGAACTGATCGTTGTGGTGGCAAAAGCCATAGCAGCCGTTCCGTTGGCTGCAAAGGAAGATCCGGCATTGAATCCAAACCAACCAAACCAAAGCATGCCTGTTCCCAGCAGCAAATAGGTAATGTTCGAAGGATCATGATGTGGATTTTTTCGCTTTCCGATAAATAAAGCACCGGCAAGTGACGCCAAACCTGCACTGATGTGAACGACTGTGCCCCCAGCAAAATCAACCACCCCAAAATACGCCCCAATCAAGCCTTGAGGATGCCATACCATGTGGCAAAGCGGCGCATAAACAAACATAGTAAATATCCCGATGAAGAATAAATACCCGATAAATCGAACTCGCTCGGCAAAAGAACCTGTAATGATCGCAGGAGTAATCACCGCAAACTTCATCTGAAATAGAGCGAAAAGCACAAAGGGAATCGTAGATCCCAATACCTTATTGGGAAGTGGTCCTACTTGATCAAAAAACATAAACTGAAACGGATTCCCGATCAGTCCATAATGAGTGCCATTGATCGTAATCCCAATGGGATCTCCAAAAGCCAAGCTGAATCCGACCACCACCCAAAGCATAGTCACTACGCCAAGTGAAATAAAACTCTGAAGCATGGTAGAAATGAGGTTTTTCTTCCCAACCATTCCTCCATAAAACAAGGATAGCCCTGGAGTCATGAGCAATACCAAACAGGAAGCGGTCAGCAACCAAGCAATGTCAGCAAAATTTAAATCCGCCTCTGTTCCAAAATTTTCTACAAGTGGTTGGCCTACTGGCCAAAACAAACTTACAACAGGCGCTGCTATGGTGATTAAAAACGCCAATTTCCATTTTACTTTCATGAAATTTTATTTTGGCAACAAGTATACAGGGTTTTAATGCAAATCATTCAGATTTGGTATTAAAAAATTTAGAATTGGTTAATAATTCAAGCTAATTTTTAAAAATCTATATCTAAAAATAATCATTAGGCATATTTTCTATCCATCCTAATAAATAAAACCTTTAAAAGACAAAATCCCCACTCAAAGAGCAGGGATTTTGTCTTTTATTAAACCAAAATTTAACCAAGAATCCGAAAATTCCTGACTGATTTAACAAACGGCAATCACTTTACCTAGGATGCATAGATACACTAAAATATATTTATTCAATTTATAACAACCTGTTTAACAAGGCTATTTATTTCCCTCCTTCCACTTTTCCAGGACGATACACGCTTTTTGCCCTTTTCTCTACCTCTTCCCGATAGAAGGCCACCTCTTTAAAATCCGCATCCGCATAGCGCTGCGCCTGATCGAAGAAATGAGGAGAAGAAGGATCAGCACTTTGACCACCTGCCAGAATAGTCTTAGCCTTGACTTTTTCTCCAAACTCCACTACCGCTACAAAACTGTTGCCTCTGTACCCATACAGTCGTTTGGTGCCTTCTGTAGCTCTAGCTCCATAGGCGGCCAAAGCCCCCCAATTACCGGAAGCCAAACCCACTGGGATGTAAGGCTGGTTGTCGTCAAATTCTGCATTTATAGCCCCACTCATGCGTTGGAATCGGTTGATCTCACCCCAAGGCGTATTCCAAGTACCAAAGTCAGCGTTCATTTGCTCCAAAGTCTGCGCAAAGACATCTTTGATTCCTGCAGGGGTTGGAATTTTGGCATCAGGATTCGGCTGCGCAAATCGGTTGAGGCTGCGAAAAGCCCGCTGATAGTTTTCTCCGTAAAAATGCGCGACAGACATCGCTACCGATTCTTTGGAAGTTCGGTAATCCCATACCTTTAATAGCTCTAAAGCTTGCCTCTGCTCCTCGTTGGCTCCGTTGCCTACTGCCTTGAGCAACTCAGGAATCAAAAACTCAAAAGCCGGCAGATAGGGATCATAAGCCAATGAAAGGA
>CALRRX020000175.1:0-6553 GCA_943370675.1 Reyranella massiliensis 521
AGATTCTTGTTGGCGCTCGACTTCTTTAAACTCCAAGCTTAATTTTCGCTTTAGAATGTTGCCATCTCGATCTTCCACTTCCACTTCTATGAAGTAGCTGGATTTGGCTTGAATCTTAGCCTCACCAGCCCACCAAAGTTTGTTTTCTCTGATTTCAAACTGAGCGTTATCCAAGATTCCTTTTGGGAGTCTGATCTCATGCTGATTATCAATGGAGTCGATCACTTTCAGATCGCCTACCAGACCTATCTGAGAGATATTTGCTTGGAAAAGCAAGTCCTGAGGGGCAGCTTTAGGGAGAATAGTCACTCTGATTTCGGCCAGTAAGCCGGCCGCCAACTCATAATTTTGGGCGTTGATTTTACCTTGGATCAGGTGAGAACCTCTTTTGAAATAATTCAATCCCTGATGTTGCCATTCGACGGGAAGCTCAACCCATTGGCCCTCCTGAGTCAAGAATTTGCTAGACTTAGGAAAGAAAGGAATCACTGACCAGGAAGTTTTAAGTTCACCGGCAGATTCCATGGAGATCAATAGCGCAGGGATAATTTCGAGACTATCGCTGTTGAACACCAACTTATAATTGACAGAGGCATTCAAATCACCCTGTTCGATGAGGTATTTACCCACATTCTCACCAGGCTGTCTTTTTGGTTTGCCTACCAAAATTGAGGAGAGACTTTCCCCTTCTACCAATCCTTCTGCTTGGAGATTGAAAGCTGGATCTGCTGCCCCAAATGATTTTTGAGCCTTCTCTACGCTTACTTTAAGTTCTTTGGGATGTATGACAAAATCAGCCCCGATGAACTCAATTTGGTAATTTAAGCCTGCGTCCAATGAACCTTGCTGGATTTGATAGGCTCCCACCTGCTCACCAGCCTGTCTTTGGACAGCGCCACTGAGCATTTCCAATTTGTCTTGGTTTTTAAAGCCGGCTACTTCAAAGGCCAATTCAGGATCTTTCCCTCCATACACTTTAGAAATGCCGGAGTCTAAGGTGATTTTCAATACGGCTGGATTGACTAAAATCACTTGTTCTTTTGGGGCGCTTCTTCCGTCTTGGATTTTGGCAGTGATCCGTGCCAAACCTACTTTCTTGATTGAGGCATAGTTACCGGAAACTTTCACCACCGAGGTGTCAGAACTGCTATAAGAAATGGGATACCAGAACGAGTCGACTTCATCGCCAAGTTTGAAATCAGGATCACCATATAAAACTGATTTTTCACTTGGGAATTCCCACTCTCGGGGTACTCTTAAGTTTTCAAGGCCAGGAATCGGATTGAAGGCAGGCATCATTCCTACTTGATCATATTGGATAGATCTTAAGTATGGATAAGATACATATGGAGATTCAGGAGTAGGTTTTTTGATCGCCCAAACACCCTCAAAATCCCATTCACTTACCTCAGAAAAAGTTTGGGACTTTAACTCAAAGGTAGTTTTTGCTTCCTGAGAATGGCTACTTGGAGCAGATTGAGCTAGAGAACGGTCCCAGAAAGAATGGTTGATTCCAGCAGTAGCATCTCCTTTTCCTACCAAACCGGAAGATTGTGGTACTGAGGGGATTTGACCGGCAAAAAAAGAATGGTTGATTAAGCCACCTGCCATAGTACCTATTAATCCACCAGCAATCTGATTGGCTTGGAGGGGAGCCAGGCTGTAGCAATTTTCGATTTTATTCTTGGAGTTAGATTGGAAAAGGCCGATCAAGCCTCCCACTTCAGATTCACTGGAGACTGCTCCGGTTGAAAAGCTTCTAAAAACATCGGTTTGGTATGCATTACCAACCAATCCACCAACGGCTTTGACTCCGGAAACTTCTCCTAATGAATAGGAATCGTTGATGATGGAGTTACCTAGGGTTCCAATGAGACCACCGACATAAGTCTTTCCATTGACTACCCCGGTGAAGGAGCATCCGTTGATTTTGACATTTACGGCGACTCCAATTAGAGCTCCCACGTTGCTGTTTCCTTTGACTTGGATATTTCTCAATTTGATTTGAGACAATTCCGAGTTGGAAGCATTTGAGAACAATCCTAGATTGCCTTGCTGGGGTTGGTTGATGTGAAGGTCTTTGATCGAGTATCCATTGCCGGAAAATTTGCCTCGAAAGTTGCTTACCGGAATCCATCCTTTTCCAGAATTGGCCTGGACGCCTGCGAACTGCTCATAGCCTGCTGCCTTGGCATCCAAATCAGCAATCTGAATAAAATACGCATTAGGCTTTTGATTGATCTTACTGAGTTGCTCCCAACTTTGGATCTGATAGGGATCCTGAAGAGAACCGATGCCTCCTGCAAATTGACCGAAGGAAGAAGAAAAGAAGGAAAAAGTAATAAGTGAAATTAAAAATAGCACTCTATAAAGTGAAGATTCAATAGTGTTATTTTTTACATCATAAAAAGATCTGTATACAATTTTAATATTTGCTAAATATTGTAAACGAACAGCATTCTGCAGATCCAATCCACAGCTAAATAGCGGGCCGCTGATTCTATTTCTACCTGACACTATCGATATAAAAGAGCTCATCTTCTGATCTATTTAAGAGAAAGCTTAGTGAGAGTAAAACAATAAAATATATTATCACACACCAATTATTGACAGGTCTAAAAACAAGTTTTGCATCAAGATGCTAATGAATGGTAACTCCAATCTAAAAGCTGTAAAAACCGCTTTAAATGTGTCAAAAGTCACATTTCACTCCAATGAGCAACTTCTAAAAAAGTAAATTATCAATACTAATTAAGAGAATAAAACCACAACAAGTTGGCGCCTCATAAATTAAATAACGAAAAAAAAAGACCTGCATCTCAACAAAATGCAGGTCTCAAAAAGAAACAAACAAACTATCTACCTATTATGCCGCTAGGGACAAACACTTTTTCCAATATTCTCTTGGACAAATTCCCATTTCCTTTTTAAACACATTAAAGAATGTAATTCTAGAATTAAATCCAGCTTCTTTTCCCAATGCTTCTAAGGTATATTTTTCGAGGTAACCCTCTTCAATTTTTTCTACTGCAAATTTGATTCGATACAAATTGGTCAACTCCTTGAAAGTTGTACCGGAAAGCTTAGCCAACACTTGAGTCACTACCCTTGGCTTCACACCAAGACGGTCTGCAAATTCTCCCACATTCAAGCTGTGGTTTTGGTAAATTTTTTCTTCACCGAACAAGTCGAAGATCCTTTTTGTCAATTGGAATTCATCTAATTGGACAGAGGGGATCTCTTCTGATTGGAATTTAATGGCTGAAGTTTCCATTTTTTGATGAGGTTCTGTAGACACTGATTTATTTTCCTGAGATTCTGCCGAGGATTCTGTAGTCAGTTGAAACAAACTCACTTGCTTGTAGACGAGAACGATACCTGTAGACAGCATAATCGAAAACATCAACAAATACTCTAGACCCATACTGTGCTTTTTTTATCCTATTTGCAAAACCAATGGCTAAAAGTAGGTAGGATTCTAAGCCCTTGATCTTGCTTGCATCGCTATGTAAATGAATGACACCCTTTCAATACAAATAAAAAAACCGAGCATTTAGCCCGGTTTAGAAGTCTTCAATTTATTCCCACTCGATTGTTGCAGGTGGTTTGGAAGAGATGTCATACACCACGCGGTTGACGCCCTTCACTCGGTTGATGATTTCGTTGGACATCTTGCCCAAAAACTCATAAGGCAGGTGAATCCAATCCGCAGTCATGCCATCCACAGAGCCTACCGCTCTCAATGCAACCACTCGCTCATAGGTGCGTTCGTCACCCATCACACCCACAGACTGGATCGGCAGAAGAATTGCTCCTGCTTGCCATACTTGATCGTATAAGCCATGATTTTTCAATCCTTGGATGAAAATATGATCTACCTCTTGGAGGGTTTTTACTTTTTCTTCAGTGATATCGCCCAAGATTCTGATCGCCAAACCTGGTCCCGGGAAAGGATGACGCCCGATGATTGTTTCTACAATCTCCAAAGCACGACCTACTTCTCGTACCTCGTCTTTGAAAAGGGTATTGAGTGGCTCGACCACAGATAATTTCATAAAATCAGGAAGGCCGCCCACATTGTGGTGTGACTTGATGGTCGCAGAAGGACCTTTGATAGAAACAGACTCGATCACATCAGGATAAATCGTGCCTTGACCTAGCCATTTCACACCTTCGATCTTGTGCGCCTCGTCATCAAACACTTCGATAAATACACGTCCGATTGCTTTTCTTTTGGCTTCCGGATCTGTCAAACCAGCCAAGGCATCGTAGAAACGCTGCTTAGCATCCACACCGATCACATTCAAGCCCATGTGCTTGTAAGAGTCGAGGACTTCTTCAAATTCATTTTTGCGAAGCAAACCATTATCCACAAAAACGCAGGTCAGTTGATCTCCGATAGCTCGGTGGATCAATGTCGCAGCTACCGAGGAATCGACTCCTCCGGAGAGGCCCATCACCACTTTGTCAGAACCAATTTTCTTTTTGAGATCTGCAACTGTAGTATCAATAAAGGTATCCGAAGTCCAATCTTGAGAACAGCCACAAATCCCTACCACAAAGTTTCTGAGGAGGTTTTTACCTTCCAGAGAGTGAGTTACTTCCGGGTGAAACTGAATGCCGTAGGTTTTTTCTCCCTCCACTTTGAAAGCTGCCACACGAACAGAAGAGGTACTTGCAATCACTTCAAAACCCGCAGGTAGCTCCTTGATGGTATCGCCATGCGACATCCAAACTTGGGAGCCGTGGGTCATTTCCTTCAATAGGTCATGGTGAAGATCGATGTGATCGAGGTTAGCACGTCCGTATTCACGGATCGTCGATGGAAGTACCTCTCCCCCATATTTGCTGGCTAAAAGTTGCGCGCCATAGCACACACCCAACACAGGCAATTTGCCCCGGAATGCATCCGTATTGACATCAGGAGCACCTTCGTCCCGCACGGAGCAAGGTGAACCGGAAAGAATGATTCCTTTGATATCGGACGTGATTTCTGGAACTTTATTGTAGGGGTGGATTTCGCAATAAACGTTGAGTTCTCGGACTCGTCTTGCTATCAGCTGGGTGTATTGAGATCCAAAGTCAAGGATCAGGATTTGTTCTGCCATGCGCAAAGGTAATCAGGCAGGACGGCTTAGTGAAATAAGGCAAAGAAAATTTGGGAAGAGATTAGTGTATTATCTCATTTTCTACCATAATGAAAAACTAGTTGACTCAACAAACCAAATGCTTATTGTTTCTTCAAAAGCTAACTTGGGATTTTTATTTAAAAGCAAATTCCAATCTTTCTCAGAAAAACTCCTTTCATTCAGGATCGGAATCAGCTTTTCAAAAATATTGGTAAACGGCTGAAAATCTCCTCCACCCGCTTTGGCCGGATCATACCAACCAGCGTCATGAGAAATCAGGATATTCTTCAAAATTCCATTTTCCTTGGCATATACCAAACGCTCCACGTAGGGCTCAATTGCCCAGCCAATCCCATCCAGACTGATCCAAACACCCATTTTGGCAGCTTCCCGATAGGTATCAAAATCTCGCTCATTTTGGGCATGAACCCAAACAAATTCGGATGGCTCCACTCCCATTTCCTGAAGAATCCTCACTTCCTGAGCCGCAGTCTTCCAGGTTCCGGTGTGAGAAGCAATCGTTAAGCCTGTATTCAGATGTGTGATGGCTGCAGCACGAACTAGCTTTTGATCAATTTCTGAAAGAGTATCCGCCTCGTTGACGGATATCTTAATAAATCCGGGTTTGATCCCCGTGCCTTCGATTCCCTGTTGAACTTCATCAATCCATCGCTTAGCCAATTGTTCGGCAGTTTCGGTTTGGACAAAATCAGGAAGGTACTTCCCGCCCACGGCCCCATAAAATCCGGTATTGGTCAGAATCTGAATTCCGGACTTTTCACTGAGGGTTTTCAGTAGCAATGGATCCTTGGCCAAATAACTCGGCGTACAATCCAAAATGGTACGAACCCCATGCTTTTTCACTTCCAAGAGGTAGGGAAGGACTTTACCCACAACCGAATCCCTATTCCATCGATCCGAGCTAATTGAATCTGCCCCGATAAAGTCCACCAACATGTGTTCATGAATCAGCGTCAAGCCCATTGAATCAACGGGAATCAATCCGGTGACCGTATTCACGCAGCCGTCAATATTATTTGTAGGAGGATTTTGACAGGAAACTAAAAGGATGCCTAGGGAAAGGAAAATCAAAAATTTGAACATAAGAAAAGGGTTAGACTAATTAAATGGAAGTTATTGCTTAGATCCACAATTTTCCAATTTTGGAATCATTCAATTTTTCAATCCTGATCGGGTCCAGTTTACGAGTCTCAAGAAAAAACAGGAATAAAATCTGAGAACTATCTCAAATTTTGGACACCTCAGTTATCCGACCTCCAGCATCCGACATCCCTTTTCATTCCACTTCCTCCACTCCAAAAAGTGTTTGCAATTCAACCGCATCAATCCCTTTTTCTTCCTGTAGAAAGCGCCCAAAAGATGCCGTGCTGCCATGCGTGAGGTAGACTTTTTCCGCTTCAGAA
>CALRRX020000176.1:0-6532 GCA_943370675.1 Reyranella massiliensis 521
GTCTGGAGATTGGGATGAAAGGGACTTCCATCTCTGATCTAAAACCTTTTGGAAAAGCCTCATTTGCCGACGAATTGTATGAAGTCAAATCGGAGTCGGGTTTCATAGAAGTGGGTAAAACCGTGGAAATCATTAAAATTGAAAACAACAAAATCATAGTAAAATAAATATGGAAGCAGATAGCTCATTGTTCGTGTTAGTTGCCGCATTTGCGGGGATAGTCTTACTCTTTATCTTCCTTTACTTCGTTCCGGTGAACCTTTGGATCACGGCCCAATTTGCCAATGTCCGCGTGGGAATAGGTGAATTGATTGGAATGCGTATCCGAAAAGTACCACCAAGTGTAATCGTTAATTCTATGATTACAGCCACAAAAGCGGGTTTACAGTTGACAACCAATGACCTCGAAACTCACTACCTAGCTGGTGGAAACGTCCCTGCTGTGATCAGAGCTTTGATTTCTGCAGATAAGGCTAACATCAACTTGAGCTTCAAGCAAGCGACAGCAATTGATCTGGCAGGTAGAGATGTTTTTGAGGCGGTTCAAATTTCTGTAAATCCAAAAGTGATCAACACCCCAAGTGTGGCTGCTGTAGCGGCAGATGGGATTCAGCTGATCGCCAAAGCAAGAGTAACTGTTAGAGCAAATATCGCTCAGTTGGTAGGTGGAGCAGGAGAGGAAACGATTTTGGCTCGTGTGGGCGAAGGGATTGTAACCTCAATCGGTTCTGCAGCTACGCACAAATCAGTTCTAGAAAACCCCGACAAGATCTCTAAACTGGTACTCTCAAGAGGGCTTGATGCAGGTACAGCTTTTGAAATTCTCTCCATTGATATCGCAGACATCGATGTAGGAACCAACATTGGTGCAAAACTTCAAATCGATCAAGCTTCTGCTGACTTGAAAGTGGCTGAAGCTAAAGCAGAAGAAAGACGCGCTATGGCTGTTGCTCTTGAGCAAGAAATGAAAGCCAGAAATGTAGAAATGAGAGCAAAAGTAATCGAAGCTGAGGCGGATGTTCCCAAAGCAATCGCAGATGCTTTCCGATCCGGTCAGCTAGGTGTAATGGATTATTACAAAATGGAAAACATCAAATCAGATACTTCCATGCGTGATTCCATCGCAAACTCAGATAAGGAAACAAAAGAGGGAGGGGCCTCTAAACCTGAAAAGAAATAATCAGAGGGAGCTTTTAGCTCCCTTTTTTCTTTTTGTATTTGGCTCTTCTACAGGTATGGTGACTGGAACATACATTTCTTTAGCCAACACTTTTTGACCGGTCCAGTCAAGCTGGATTTGCTGGTATTGAATAGGGAAAAGGGTATTGCCAGAGGAGTTGATAATTCCCGCTAAGCCATTTTTGTACACGACGATCAGATCTTTTGAAGCAAACTCTATTTGGTCAAATTCCAATGGAAGGAGGATATTTCCGCTGGGCTCTAGGATCCCTTTTTTACCTCCTGATTCAACCAAAAAATATCCGTCTTTCAGTCGACAGATTTTTTCGAAACCTGTAGCGCTAACTATCTCGCCAGCTGAATTTAGAAGGAATAAAGACAAATCTTCTGCTTCGGCAATGGCCATTCCATTTTCAAATTTCTTGATTTCCTTCCATTTTGGTTCATTAATAATTCTTCCTTCAAAATTAATCAAGCCCCATACATCACCTCTTCGGAAGGAGGCGATTCTTTCCGAAAAAGCCCCTGCTTCTTCAAATTGAGGCTGTATGCTCCAGGTTCCTGATTCTGAAACAAAGCCAAATTTTCCATTTTTCATGGCAGGATATACTCCCTCACTACCTGGTCCAATCCAATCCGCATCTGATAAAGGCTGTACTAACCAGCCTTTTTTTCCCAGTAGTCCAAGCTTATTTTCTCTGAATTTCACATTGTAAAGATCCTTTCCAACAAGGGTCACGGATTCCATCCCTACAGCATCAAGCAAAATTCCATCCTCATCCATTACTCTTCGTAGTTTTCCGTGGATGTATTCCAACATCAGGTCTCCTTCTTTGGTGATTTTGTGATAAGAATTATAGCTCACTTGGGCTTTGATTTCATCACCTTGGATGAGCAGGTACTGGTTTTCATCGTATCCATAGAAAAAATTACCCTTTGTATGTACTAGTTGATCCACTACAGGTTCAAGGACAAAAATCCCTTCTCTATTGATTAGTCCGAATCCGGTTGATTCTTTCGCTAGCAAAAAGTTTCCTTCATTTTCTTCCAGATACTCATATCCTCTGTCTGGCTGATCGGAAAGCGGTAAATAAAATTTACCTCCTTTTTTGAGAATAATCATCCCATGATGAGTCATAGAAGCCTCCTCAGCAGATCCCAATGGCGTAATTTTATTTTTCCCTCTTTCAAAAACCCAATAGTCGTTTCCTCGTCGGGCGAGCAAGATATTGGTGTAGGTTTTGATTTCTTCATATTCAAGAGGTAGGGCCAGTTGACCATATTCATGAAAAGCTCCCAGTCCTTTAGGGCCTTTCACCACGATCCAAGGTTGTAGGTATTGGTATACCTCATCTCCTTGAAGGTCTAGCATCGGTCGAAGATCAGGTGAGAGCAAATAGAAGCCTGATTCATTTTTTCCCGTAATGACCGTTTCACCTAAGATTTCAATCCTCTCATAGATAGCGCGCTGCTGTAGTGTTCCTTTCAAATCAAAAACTTCCCAAGTTTGAGAGAATGCACAGATTGGAGCTAAAAATAGGAGTGCAAAGGCGAGGATATAGAATGTTCGCATGTCTGTTTGATAGATGCCTAAATATAAAATGACCAAAGGATTTTCAAGAACTCCTTTGGTCATTAGTGATTGAGGTGGGAATGTTTATTTTTCTGTTTTTACTTTTTCCAGATCAAATAGATCTGTGATTATTTCAATCATCTCCTCCGCTTGATCTCTCTGGCAGGCAGCTCTGAGTTGGACTACCGGCACTTTTAGGATCTTTTGCATCATGCTTTTGGTGATCTTGTCGATGAGAACGTACTCTTTTTCATCCGCATTTTTGAGGTATCGGCTCAGCTCTTCTTGTCGGATTTGTTCCAAAGACTGCTTTAGCTTATTGATAGTGGGAGACACCATCATTTCTTTTTTCCAGTTGTGAAACTCCTCTATGCTCTCTTCAATAATCGTTTCCACCTGAGGGATAGCAGCCAATCGTTTCTCCAATGCTTCTGAAGCTTTGCTTCTGATGTTATCCACGTTGTAAAGAATCACACCGGGTACATCCTCGATGGAGGTTTCGATGCTTCTAGGTACAGATAGATCAACAAATAATTTATAACTCGGGATGTCAAATTTCTTCACCAGTTCTTTGGTAATGAAAGGCTCATTTTTCATGATCGAGCAAACGATCACATCTGCCTCTTCCATAGCCGATTGAACATTTTCAAAAGGAACTACTTCGAATCCCAAAGGACCTGCGATTTCTTCTGCTTTGGATTGAGTTCTGTTGGTGATTTTGACTTTTGCCTCAGGGAGATAAACCATGTTTTTGGCTACATCTTCTCCGATTTCTCCCACTCCGATCAATAAAATTCTTGGCTGGAAAGTGTTTGCGGTGAGGCTTTCGATCAATTCAATGGTGGCGTAGGAAAGAGATGCTGCCCCGTCTCTGAAAGCAGTCTCCTGAACAATACGCTTGTTGGTGAAGAAAATGGTATGCATCAAGCGGTGAAGGAATGGACCTGCCATTTCTAAGTCTGCCGCCGTTTGGTAGGCTCTTTTCACTTGATTGGAGATCTGAATATCACCTACTACTTGGGCTTCCAATCCCATCGAAACTCGAAATAAATGGGAGATCGCCGACCGATCTTCATTGAAAACCTCAAAATATTCCAAGTAGTTGACCACATCAGCCAAGCCTCTTTCAAGCCCAATGAGCTTGATGATTTCGGTGCTGAGGTCAAGGTCGTGCCCATAATAAACCTCGGTTCTGTTACAGGTAGAAAGAATCAAGGCATCACTCAAGCTGAAAAACTCTTTCAGCCTCAATAAGATACGCTGGATTGATTGCTCATCAAGAGAAATCAACTCTCTGATCTGAACAGGGGCTGTCTTATGTGATAAACTGATCGCTCTGAATTTCGTCTGCATTCTTGCAAAATCTCGGTTGCAAATTTAACTGATCAATACGCCTTGAGGGTTTCTTTCGTGTAAGACTCAGTTAATTTGGAATAAATCTAAATAGTTTAATAGATTGGATAGGCAAAGTTCTCCTTATTTGCAGGTAAATTCCAATTGCATTAACTTATCCGTTATTGAACTTTTCTATGCTGATTTTTATGAAGGATAAAGTCTTTTTCTGGCTTAAAACTAACCTTGGATTTTCCAGAAAAGAGTCGAGAGGCTTCGTTTTGGTCATTCCCATTCTTATTCTGCTTTCATTTAGTTCTGACTTGCTCAGGTATTTCAAAAATCAAAAATCCAATCGCCTTTATGAGCGCTATTCAGACTCTTTAGATAGCTTGGAAAAGTCAGGATTTACGTTAGTGTCATCTCCTCTCCCGACCTTCAATCCTCAGGATACTATTAGGAAGTCTACTTCTGAAATTGTGAAAAGTAGAATTAATAGGCTACCATTTTCCGAGGCCGATTCTGTTACGCTTCAGATCGTACCGGGTATTGGTGCAGCCACAGCTTCGCGAATCATCAAATACAGAGAGAGATTAGGTGGGTTTCACTCGAGGGACCAATTGAAAGAAGTATTTGGCCTAAAACCGGAAGTAATCGACGGGATTTGGGAATATTTCGATTTTGATCCGGGAATCAGCAAGAAACTTAAAATCAATACGGTTGAGCTCGAGGAGCTGTCCAAACATCCCTACATCAGCTTTCAGGAGGCCAAGGTCTTGTTTGCATACCGAAAGCAACATGGGCCCTATTCCAGTGCGCAGGACTTGTTGAAAATCAAAATATTCAAAGAGGAGTGGGTGATGAAAATAGCCCCTTACCTTCAATTTGACTAAAAATGGATCCATTCTTTTAGGACAAAAAGTGCAACTTTGAGTCAAAATTGGTCTCGCCTAAGTTGATTTCACTTCCCAACCTTAATCTGCCTTCCTTTGAGCCAAAGCTCCAGCGAGTGGATGATACCTATTTTATTTTTGACAGCCTGAGGAAGAAGTTTTTGGTGTTGACCCCAGAAGAATGGGTGAGGCAGCATTGGATCAATTTTTTAATCGAGCATCAGGGATTTCCCAAGGGACTAATTTCCCTTGAAAAAGGTCTCAAGTACAATCAACTTCAAAAAAGAACCGACTTGGTGGTTTTTGACAGAATTGGAATTCCCTACCTCTTAATAGAATGTAAAGCTCCTGAGATAGAACTCAGTCAAAAGGTACTTCATCAGGCTTTGGCATATCGTTCGAGCCTACTGACTCCATACGTTATCATATCCAATGGCTTAAAACACATTTCACTGGAATTTGAAAAAAACCAGAAAAAATTCATTCAAATCCAGAATTTTCCTCCAATTCCCTGAATTTTTTAGTAAAAAGTATGACTTATGTCAGTATTTTTCTAAATTATAGGTAGAATTTTTACCCAGCAATTAGAAGTATGAATACGCATTCCCATTCCCACAATACCCCATGCGAGCTTTGCGCAAGTAGGAAGCAGTCTCTGTTTTCTGACCTGCCTGAAACTCAACTCTGCACTATCTCAGATCACAAAAATCTGATCTCCCATCGTAAAGGCCAAATTCTTTACTATGAGGGTACCAAGCCACTAGGTATTTTTTGTATCAATTCCGGAGTGGTTAAAATTTATAAAACAGCCTCTAATGGTAAAGAGCAAATCATTCATCTCGCACAAAAAGGTGACTTCCTAGGCTATGCGGCATTATTGGGAGAAGAGAATTACACCAATTCTGCCATGATTATCGAAGATGCAAAGATCTGTTTTGTACCTCGGGAACCATTTCTCAACACACTTTTGAAAAATATGGAGTTTTTCAAAAGAGTAACTAAGCAGCTAAGCCATGAAATCGGTGTGATGGAGGACAAGCTCACTGACGCCACGCAAAAAAGTATCCGAGAGCGTTTGGCTTTTGTGCTACTCCAGCTTGCTAATTCTTACGGAGTAGAAGGAGGAGGAAATCAAAAAATTGACCTCGTACTCAGTCGGGAAGAGATTGCAGGCATTGTTGGCACTGCTACTGAATCTGTTATCAGACTCCTGTCAGAGTTTAAGAAAGATGATTTGATCGATCTTGACGGTAAAAAAATCATCGTAAAAGATAAAAGAGGGCTTGCCCGCTTATCAGATTTTTACGCTTGATCAGAACTAGACATTATCCTTTCGGGTTTTTTGGAAAACTTCATTCGTCTATGAATCTCCAAAAAACCCGAATTCTTTTTTTTATCACTTTCTTGTCCGTCTTTTCTTCTTTCGGGCAATCAATTGCTTACAAAACACTCTTGGAGGGTCTTTACGATGACCGTTTCCCTGTGATCAAACCAGCCCAGATTTCTAGTCTCAGCAATTATCAAATCCTAGATGCTCGTGAAAAAGCTGAATATG
>CALRRX020000177.1:0-6489 GCA_943370675.1 Reyranella massiliensis 521
AAGCAAGTCCGGCTAAAACTGCCGAGGGAACAGCGGCAGGAGCAAAAATTACAATCAAGTATTCCTCACCTGCCGTCAAAGGCAGAACCATTTGGGGCGACCTTGTTCCACTTGGTCAAGTTTGGAGAGCTGGTGCAGACGATGCTACCACCTTTACCACTTCCAAAGACATTACAATAGAAGGTCAAAAACTTGCAGCCGGTACTTACAGCTTCTTTATAATTCCTGGAGAAGGTCAGTCTACCTTCATTTTCAATAAAGTAGCTAAGCAGTGGGGCGCGTATAACTACGACTCCAAACAAGATGCTCTAAGAGTAAATGTCGCATCTCAGCAAACTTCCACCATGGAAGAGCGATTGGTATACGAAGTGAAGCCTGACTCCTTCGAGATTCGTTGGGAGTATGGCAAAGCTTCTGCGAAAATCGGTTCTTAATTGAAGCCCTAGCCATTTGAAACCACCGGATAAAAATTCGGTGGTTTTTTTATGCCTTTTTCATCTTCCAACTCGCTAGGCAATTTCCTTAGCGTAATTTTGCGCACCATGTCAAAATTTGATCCCTTTTCCTTTGACCTTCCTGTATCCGAAATTATCCCTGAGGTCAAAAAACAGTTTTCCGCTTCCAATTCACTGATTATTCAAGCTCCTCCCGGCGCTGGAAAAAGCACACTCCTTCCTTTGGCACTTTTGGATGAACCATGGCTAAAAGGAAAGAAAATCATCATGTTGGAACCTCGGCGCTTGGCTACCAAAAGCATTGCGCAGCGAATGTCAGACATGCTCGGTGAAGAGGTAGGAAAGACAGTGGGCTATCGAATTCGATTTGAATCAGCAATTTCTAAAGAAACCAGACTAGAAGTAATTACAGAGGGAATTCTGACTCGGATGATGCATCAGGATAACGCACTTGAGGACGTTGGTCTGGTGATTTTTGATGAATTTCATGAGCGAAATCTTTTTTCTGAGGTGGCTTTGGCGCTAGCCAGAGAAGTACAGCAAGTCCTCCGGCCTGATCTCAGAATCCTCTTGATGTCTGCGACAATCGATGCAGAGCAACTCTCCCAACTTTTGGGTTCAAAAGTGATCCAAAGTCAAGGAAGGCAATACCCGGTTGAAGTAAATTACCTCAATGAAGTGGATGAGTATGCGATTGGTGAGGATACAGCGAGGCAAATCATTCCTCTGACCAAAAAGCATGAAGGTGATTTTCTAGTCTTTTTGCCCGGTCAGGGGGAAATCAAAAAGACCGAAGAAATACTCCGTAGAGCACTTCCAGAGGATGTGATTGTTCCGCTTTATGGTCAGCTTTCCCCTTCTGAGCAAAATCGAGCCATTCTGCCTCATCCTGCCGGACGCCGAAAAATTGTCCTTTCTACAGACATCGCCGAGACCTCCCTAACCATTGAAGGAGTAAGAGTTGTGGTAGATTCTGGATTTGCTAAATCCAATCGCTTTGATGCGCGATCCGGACTTTCCAGGTTGGTGCTTCATAGGATCAGCAAAGATTCCGCAGATCAGCGAAGCGGACGCGCAGGCAGATTGACCGCTGGGCACTCTTACCGACTTTGGACTAAAGCCACCCAAGCACAATTGGCAGAATACCGCACTCCAGAGCTTCTGGAGGCTGATTTGACTTCGTTGGTGCTGGACATGAAAGCATGGGGCAAAGACGACATTCGCTCCATGACTTGGCTCACCCCTCCGCCAGCAGGTACTTTGGCACTTTCTGAAAAAGTACTAGAAGCCATCGATGCAATCGAAGAAGGAAAATTAACCGATCACGGGAAGGAAATCCATCAATTGCCTGTTCATCCCCGAATCGCGCACATGCTCATCTATGCCAAGCGGATGAATCAGTTGGCTTTGGCCACGGATATTGCTGCTGTTTTGGAAGAAAGAGACCCGCTTTCTGGGGATGCTGGCGTGGATTTGAATTTGAGGATTGATGCCCTTCGGAAATTCAGAGATCGCGGAGTCAGCATGTCTCGGATCAAAAAAATAGAAAAGGTAGCTGCCCAGTATCGTAGACTTTTTAATATTCAACCCGAGAATAAACCAGCTGATCCTTGGGCAACAGGTTTGCTTTTGGCATATGCTTACCCAGAGAGAATTGCTGCAGCTCGTCCTGGGAATAATGCCCAATTCCAGCTTTCCAACGGAAAGATTGCTCAAATCGGCCATCGGGATGATTTGGCACACGAGTCTTGGCTAGCTGTAGCGCATGTGGATGCACGGGAAGGAATGGGAAAAATCTGGATGGCAGCCCCACTCAATCCCAAGGATTTGGCCCCTATGCTGAAGACAAAAGAAGTCCTAGAATGGGATCGAAAGAAAGGAGGATTGATCGCTCATTCCGAAATACGCATCGGAGCCATCATCTTGGGAACACGTCCTTTACAAAAATTCGATAAGTCTCTTGCCAAACAAGCCATCCTTGAGGCAATTCAAGAAGAAGGGCAATTCCTCCTTGATTGGAATGAGGAAGTCATGCAACTCGTTTACCGCATTCAATCCCTTAGCAAATGGAATCCGGAGCAAAATTGGCCTGAATGGTCAGTAGATAATCTTTGTCAGACATCGCCTGAATGGCTGGAACCTTACTTGGAAAACATCTCAAAAAACGAGGATTTCAAAAAACTGGATTTGAGTCAAATTATCCTTCACCACCTCTCTTTTGAGCAACAAAATCTTTTAGATACTCTGGCTCCTGCAAAAATCAATGTTCCATCAGGTAGTCAGATCAGCCTCGAATACAAAGAGGACGGCGCCACTCCCCTGCTTTCTGTTCGCTTGCAGGAGTTATTTGGCCTATTGGAAACTCCAAAAGTAAATCAAGGGAAAGTTGCTGTATTGATCGAAATGCTGTCTCCTGGTTATAAACCTGTACAGCTTACTCAAGATTTAAAAAGCTTTTGGGCAAACGGATATTTCGAGGTGAAAAAGGAACTGAAAAGGCGATATCCAAAACACGAATGGCCTGAAGATCCAATCAGCGCGGAGGCAGTCAGAGGAGTCAAGAAGCGCTTTTGATTTCGAGGTGATCCAAATAATCCAGCAATTGAAGAAATGACGCTATAGTAAATGGCGTCATTTCTTTTTGCTTGATTTGTTCAAGGTAGAATTGCCTTAACATTGGGTAATCTTGAGGCTGATATAGTTTTGCCAAGGTGACTCCTCGAAATGCGGAATAAACAAAGTTTTGGGTTTGAAATGACTTTTCTTTTCGCTGTGCAAAAGCGTTTTGCAACTCTTTTGGTTGGATCATTTGGTCCATCCAGCTGAAGCCTTTCTGAACAAAAAACTTTTCAACTTCAAAAACAGACTCCTGTAATTCCTGATTGTCTTGAACAACATACCTCCTTGGAAAATCCGGATGAATAGCATCCAATGTCTGGATCAAAGTCAACGATCGACTGGAGTAATCGCTTAAGGTGGGAAGGAATTTATGAATGACTTGCTCCACCTGATGAATTCTCACTCCCAAGGTATATTCCAAGTAGCTGGCCTCAGGGTATTCTGAATAGTGGATAAAAACAACTTGATTTCCTGCTGGATATGATTTTTGGAACAGGAAATTTTCAGGGTGAAAATCAAACCCAAAATCACTGAAAAACCCACAATGCAGATCGATGACTTCCTCTTTCCTCATGATTTAAAAACAGAGGAATTTGGCAAATGTTGTATTCGATCAGGAGAAAAGTTCTTTCAATTCGGCTAGCATTGGCTCCACTTCTGATTTTTTTAAAGCCAAACTGCCCTCGTCTTCCGGGTTGTGCAGGTAGTGGTTCCAGTGCTTTTCTGCTTTTCGGATGGTACGAGGAGTAATGTCAAACTCCACGCTATCTAGGTAATCTTTGGCAAGGGTTGATGCCTTAAAATTGCCAAACAAATAGACTCTAAAAATGTCCACAAATCGCTCAGAAAGGTCAAATTCCTCTAGAATTTGAGAAAAGGCACCTTGCACAGATTTATTCTTTTTGTCAAAGATTGCTTCAAACACCGCATCCAAGGATTCCTCATTCCACTGAGTTTTAGATAGTGCACGACACGCTAGATAAGCAATTTCCCAATTGTCCCCCTTCACCAGGGTGATGAGGTGATTTTTGGTTTCTTCATCCGCCATCGCCCCCAATTTGTCAGCAAAGTGATACGCTTCGTCTTCTTTTGGGTCACACATCCTGTTGAGGACTTTTTGGATTTCTTCCTGCATGTTTTTTCGGTTTCTTTGTGCAAAGATAGCCTAAATGCCTCGCTATTCATGAATATTCCTCAATCCATTACGCTTTCAGAAACCGAAGTCCTTGATCTACTAACTACTGCCCAAAAACAGGAGTTAGTGTTGACTTATGTTTCAGAAAAGCATCAGCTTATTTTGGAAAAAGGGCAAGATTGGATGGCTAAAATTTACCTGCCTTGGACTTATGGATGGGATGAAAAACAAGGATTTTTTCTAAATGAGGACGCTCATTTTTCCTTGGTCTTGATCCGTGCAGGACAGGCTTCGATAGGTTATTTTCATCAGGGGAAACTGTTGGATCACAAAGTTTTTCGTGCCTACATGGTAAGACAAAAGCAAGGAAAATCCCAAATCAAACACCTGAAAACCAAGGGAAAATCTAGGGCTGGTTCACGTATCAGATTAGCTGAGACTGAGCATTTTTTCGAAGAAATTAACCAAAGGCTTCAAACCTATTCCTCTGCGTATCCGATAGATTTTTGGGGAATCAGCTGCGGAAAAACGCTTTGGCCTTTTCTATTTGAGTCGGCTGTATTTCCTCCATTTTCTTCTAAACAATCCAATCTGATTGAGCTCCCATTTCACATTTCGCAAGCTTCTTTTGAAGAATTAGAAAATGCCGGAAAGCTACTTGGACAGTTTCATCTTATCCTTTCCGAAAAAGGGAAAGAATACATCAAGTTTGCCCAAGAACATGAAAAAGAAACTGACTCTGAGGACTGGTAAAATCAACTGTGAATTGGTGAATTATTTCAGCAAGACAAATGAAAAAAACTGTCAAGTTTTCAAAGCCTAACAGGTCTGGTTGAAAAACTTCCTTCTTTGCTTCTGGGAATAAAAAAACCTTTGGCCTCGACAAGCGAAACCAAAGGTCAGGTTAGTGGTCAGAGTGTATGTTTATCACTTAGAAGCTTGAACTTCCAGAACTCGGGAAATTGTTGGAGATCATGGCCATGGTCTCATGAGCTACTTTTATGTTGAATTCATAAGCCAAGCTTTTGTAATTCACCAAGTCTACGATAGTCCCAATAAAGCACAAGCCCAAAGTCAGAATATACAGGATACCCAAGCCCACTTGCCCAAGGATAAAGCGATGCAAACCGGCAAATCCAAAGAAACCAAGAAGGGTCAAAATCAGGATCATCTGAGAGTCTTTTCTTCTTGCTCGGTATACTTGAGCGAACAAGGAAGCCTGATCTTCGTCCATATTTTTCATCAATCCCTGAATGTAGCCCAGTTCCATACCTTCCAGTTCAGGGAGATGCCTCAATACATTAGCCATAATTGTGTGTTGTTTTTAGGTTTTTGATTAAAGTCCAAATTCGGTGAAGGATCACTCCAAAGGCTAGCATCGCCAGAGGATGCATTGACCAGGAAGCCTGTACTTCTCCCCGCGCGAGGAGATTCATTGAACGTCCTAATCCACATCCCGGACACCAACTGAAGCCAAGGCTATCCAGCGGGCAAAGGCTGAAATGATGTCCCGCATCTGGGTTGATTGTAAGGATGGCAATTAAGCTGCCGATCCAAAAGATCAATTCCAAAGGGATGCGTCTAAACCATGAGGTGATTTCCTTCATGCAGGACAAAGTACGAAAAAGGTGCCATCTGGCAAATGTGCCTTTAAAACACGGAATTCAGCGTTTGGCTAAAAATGCTGGATGAATTGCGTACGAAAAAGTGTCCGTTTATGTACGCTTTAATTCCGGAAGCCGAATCTGAAGTACTTTTCCAAACTGGGTCATTTGTTGGGCCTGCAGGTTTTTCTTCAAAGCAGCATAGCCCTTTTTCCCTCCAAAATTCTTTCGTCCAGAATAATTGAATACCAAGCCTAAAATTTCTCCAGGGACCTTAATTCCGGATTTCAGGTTTAAGGCTTGTGAAGCTTCCTGCCCAAGGAAAAAGGAAAGTATACCTTCAGCTTGGGAATTAAGTAAGGGATCTGGAATGGTTTTTTGGTAAAATTGAAGCAAGCCATTCACCAGCCTTTGACCGGCGTCAGAAGATTTCAGGTGTCTTTTTCGGATCAGCTTGTCCAGTTCAAAAGCCTCCTTGGTCGTCGTAGGCCAAAACTGGGTTTCAATTCCCATCAGTTCCCCTATCCATTTCCAATAGATCAAGACCGATTCGTATTCTTTTTCCGAAGGAGTTGCACCCATTTTTCCCAATCCTCTCAGTACGATATGACTGAACGCCAGATTAGTCCCTAGCATATCTTCCTGATTTACAGGTTGACCATAAGCCAAATCCCAG
>CALRRX020000178.1:0-6486 GCA_943370675.1 Reyranella massiliensis 521
AACTTTTTTTGCAGTCAACAGTCTACCGTCCACTGTCCACTGCATTTTTTTTCATCTAATTAGCCCCAATTCCAAACAAAGGTTTCGCATCGGCGGTGGTCTGTCGACTGTCGACCGTGGACTATTGACTAATTTAAGAATCTTCCAATTTTTCAATTTTTCAATCCTTAACTTTGCCCCTTCAATTCCAAGATTCATGATTTCAGTCGATAACGTGAGCGTCATGCACGGCGGCACGCCGCTCTTCAGCAATATCACCTTCAACATCAACGATAGTGACAAAATCGCCCTTATGGGTAAAAACGGTGCTGGTAAATCCACCCTTCTAAAGATTATTGCAGGCCAAAGTAAGCCTACATCAGGTGCGGTATCCGCCCCAAAAGGATATGTGGTAGCCTACTTACCGCAGCACTTGCTCACAGCCGATGATTGCAGCGTGATGGAAGAAACGTCCAAAGCTTTTGCTTCCTACCTCGGGATGAAGTCGGAAATCGAACGAATCAATGAGGAACTCACCGTTCGCACAGACTACGAATCTGAGGACTATTACAAACTCATCGAACAAGTATCCGAACTCAGCGAAAAATTCTACGCCATCGAAGAGATCAACTACGAGGCAGAAGTAGAAAAAGTGCTCTTAGGTTTGGGGTTCGTACGAGATGACTTTCAGCGGTCCACATCGGAATTTTCAGGCGGATGGAGAATGCGGATTGAGCTGGCAAAAATCCTTTTGCAGAAACCTGACCTCATCCTCCTTGACGAACCAACAAACCACCTGGATATAGAATCCATTCAGTGGCTAGAAGATTTTCTTCTGACCAAAGCTAAAGCTGTGGTGGTCATTTCCCATGACCGGGCTTTTGTAGACAATATCACTACCCGCACCATTGAGGTGACCATGGGTAGGATTTACGATTACAAAGCAAAATATAGCCATTATCTGGAGCTTCGTAAAGAGCGCAGAGAGCAGCAGCAGAAGCATTACGAAGAGCAGCAACGCACGATAGCAGACATTCAAGAATTTATCGATCGGTTCAAAGGCACTTATTCCAAGACCCTTCAGGTTCAATCCCGCGTGAAAATGCTGGAAAAAATGGAACTTATCGAAGTGGATGAGGTAGATACTTCAGCGCTGAAACTCCGATTTCCCCCTTCGCCACGATCTGGAAAATATCCAGTGATCGTAGAAGAAATGAGCAAAAGCTACGGAGATCATGTGGTCTTCAAAAATGCTTCCATGACCATCGAGCAGGGACAGAAAGTAGCTTTTGTCGGGAAAAACGGGGAAGGTAAATCCACGATGATCAAAGCCATCATGGGCGAGATCGACTTCCAAGGCAAGTGCGAACTCGGACATAATGCCATGATCGGATACTTTGCACAGAATCAGGCTTCTCTTTTGGACGAAACCCTGACCATTTTTGAAACCATTGATAACATCGCAGTCGGAGAAATTCGGACCAAGATCAAGGACCTATTGGGAGCCTTCATGTTCAAAGGCGACGACATCAACAAGAAGGTTAAAGTACTTTCCGGTGGTGAAAAAACTAGATTGGCCATGATCAAATTGCTGCTTGAGCCCGTCAACCTTTTGATCCTTGACGAACCGACCAACCATTTGGACATGAAGACCAAAGACATCATCAAAGATGCCTTGAAAGCCTTTGATGGAACCCTCGTGGTAGTTTCTCACGATCGAGATTTCTTGGATGGCTTGGTGACCAAAGTATTTGAATTTGGCAACAAGCGGGTGCGGGAGCACTTTGAAGACATTAATGGCTTCCTGAGAAATAAGAAGATGGAGAACCTCCGAGAAGTAGAAAGGAAGTGATCAGTGATCAGTCTCAGTAAGCAGAAAAAATCCGAGGTGAAAGCTTCGGATTCTTTTTTTGGGGAGGATCAAATTGGACAGCCAATTCAAAAAATGACCAAGTCAATACATTGAATCTGTGGACATCTGTGCAATCTGTGAAAAAATATTACTCCTCAAAAGGAAAACGAATCAACTTCTCCTCCTTACTGGATCGGTAGATTGCCCGAATCAGTTCGAGGGATTTTCGGGATTTGGGTCCATCAACTTCAAGTTGATTGCCGGTTTCGATCGCTTGTAGGAATTCTTTCCACTGTGCAACATGAAGTTCGAAGCCAATCGCATTTGGATCAGAGGAACCTGAAGCAGGAGCTAAACCAGTTTTCGCAATAGGACTTTCTTGTCCTCTGACATTCCAAGCTACCAACTTCCCAGCTTCCAGAATCGCGGTTCCTTCAGTGCCATAAACCTCCAACCGCTCAGGATAGCCCGGATAAAGGGAAGTTCCTGCGGTGATAGTTCCCACGGCTCCTGATTTAAAATTCACCAAAGCAGCTCCCAAATCCTCTACCTCGATGGGATAAAGTGTGGTTTTCACTTTTCCGAAAACGGACTCCACCTCACCCATCACCTCCAACAATAAATCCAAGGTATGAATCGCCTGATTGATCAAGGCCCCACCCCCATCAAACTCAATCGTGCCTTTCCACTGGCTGGAGGAATAGTACTTGGCATCCCGAAACCAGTTGACCGCTGCATTACCCATCAGGATTCTACCAAAAACTCCTGCCATTACTGCATCCTTCAATTGAATAAAATCAGGAGAGAAGCGATTTTGAAATACTACCCCAAGCTTGACATTTTTGGCCTCGGCAGCTTGGATTAATTGATCGGCTCGATCCAAAGTGACCTCGATTGGCTTTTCCACAAAGACATGTTTCCCAGCTTCGATAGCTTTCACCGCAGGCTCCAAATGCATTCCGCTTGGAGTACAAATGCAGACAACATTCAATCCCGCAAGACTGATAAACTGCTCCCAATCACTGAAAACAGGTGCCCTGAATTTTTCCTGAGCTTTTGCTGCACTGATCGGGTTTGGATTAAAAAGTCCAATCAATTCAGCATTTGCAAGACTTTCGATTGCTTGGGCATGCTTGAATGCGATGGCCCCAGTTCCGATTATTCCGATTTTATAGATCTTATCCATTTTAAGCCTTTAACACCAAAGGATCCTGCCTGAGCAAATGCACCAATGCCTGATACATTTTGGGATGATAGTTTTTCAAATCTTGACTTCTCTCAAAAAAGCTTTCTAAAACCACGGCAAAAAACTCGTGCTCATTTAAGGCGCCACTTTCACGAAACAAGCTGGGTAATCCTTTTTTCAGTCTATCCATTTCAGCGGGAACCCATTGTGTGTATTCAGTCCAAGCTTTCGGACTAAACTCGTGCTCACCATCCGTTTCGATTAAATTGGCGAGTTTCAATGCATGGGCAATTTCATGAATGCCGACGTTCACTCCATCTGTAGGATTAGCCATTCCTTCCACGAAACACTTCCAAGAAACCACAATTAACCCATGCTTTGGATTCACTTCGCCTCTATGATAGACTTTATTAACCGTGCTATAATAGGCATTTGGGTAAACCAAAATGGTGTGAAAGTGGGCCAATCGAAGTCTTTTCCAACCGAAAATTACCATGGTAATCGTAGCCCCAATCAATATCTCCATTTCGGAGGTCACTTCTTCCAATCCCCCACGTGGGACAAAATTTTTGGTCGAAAGGATGGTTTCGAGCTTTCTCAAAAACTCTTTTTTATGAATTGGTTTGAGCCCTGCGAAATACGGGAAATGAGTTTCCAAAAACCGGATTTCCTCCAGAGTTACTTTTCTTGGAAAGAGCTTCCAACGAGCCTCATTGATAAACTGGATAAACAGATAGGTGGCAAACATCAATAAACAAAAATGGCAACCACCTAAAGTAGTTGCCATTTGTCAGAAAGTCAATTTTAGAATTACCTCGCGTAGTTGACCGCTCTCATTTCGCGGATCACAGTCACTTTGATCTGACCCGGATATTGCATTTCCTTTTCGATCTTTTGAGAGATGTCAAAAGAAAGCTTACCTGCCTTTTGATCATCTACATTATCTGCATCGACCAAGATTCGGAGTTCGCGACCTGCTTGCATTGCAAAGCATTTGTTGACTCCCTCAAAATTCAAGGCCAACTCTTCCAGCTCTTTCAGACGCTTCACATAGCTATCCATGATTTCACGACGTGCTCCAGGTCTAGAGCCCGAGATCGCATCAGACGCCTGCACGATCGGAGAGATCATAGAGGTCATCTCGATTTCGTCGTGGTGAGCGCCAATTGCATTGCAGATTTCTGGATGCTCCTTGTAGCGCTTAGCCAGTTCCATCCCTAGGATTGCGTGAGGTAATTCCTGCTCCTCAGGCCATACCTTTCCGATATCGTGAAGCAATCCTGCACGCTTGGCAAGCTTAGCGTTCAATCCCATCTCGGCAGCCATGGTGGCCGCAAGTTTTGCTACTTCTCTGGAGTGTTGCAGAAGGTTTTGTCCATAAGAAGAACGGAATCTCATTCGGCCTACCATCTTGATCAGTTCGGGATGAAGTCCGTGAATTCCAAGATCAATACAGGTTCTTTCCCCGATTTCGACGATTTCTTCCTCGATGTTTTTCTCAGTTTTCGCCACCACTTCCTCAATACGAGCTGGGTGAATGCGTCCATCCTGAACCAAACGGTGCAAGGACAATCGTGCAATTTCCCTTCTTACCGGATCAAAGCCGGAGATGATGATCGCCTCAGGGGTATCATCCACGACGATCTCCACTCCTGTTGCTGCTTCCAGCGCACGGATATTTCGACCTTCACGACCGATGATTTTTCCTTTGATGTCGTCGCTTTCGATATTGAACACGGACACGCAATTCTCCACCGCGTGCTCAGTGGCTGTACGCTGAATGGTATCGAGGACAATCTTTTTGGCCTGTTTGGTCGCAGTTAATTTAGCCTCGTCAAGGATATCTTTGATCTGAGATGAAGCTTTGGACTGGGCCTCTTCGGTCAGCATATTGACCAACTGCTCCTTGGCCTCCTCACGAGTCAGTCCTGCGATTTTCTCGAGGTCTGCAATCCGTTGATTTGTAACACGGTCGAGCTCTTCTTTTTTTGCCTGTACAGATTGGAGTTGCGCCTGAAGATTTTCCTTTTTGGAGTCTAATTCTGCTTCTTTTCTCTTGAGGGCCTCTTGGTCTTTAGAAACTTGGCTTTGCAGCTGCTTGACTTTGTTTTCATTGGTGATGATGATGTTTTTCTTATTATTCATCTCCTCATCAAACTCAGCCTTCATCTTGAGGTACTTTTCTTTTGCTTCAAGAATTCGGTCTTTTTTGATGGTTTCGGCTGTGATTTCAGCCTCTCTCAGCATGGATTTGATTCGTTCTTTAGTCTCCTCCTCCTGCTGCGCATGTTTATTTTTGATGAAAAAGCCTGCAAGTGCGGCTCCCCCGCCAAGCCCCGCCAGGGCTGCGAGGACGATAAATAGTACGTCTGCCATAGGTATGTATATAAATTTTACCTACCGGATCCGAAAATCAGCAAAATGAGCGGGAATCAACAATCAGACTGCCTTACTTAGCAGTGCCGAAATATGGGAAAGACTGCGACGGATGTGCTCGCTGTCTTCAGCATTGCCTGCATTGGTTTCCAAAGACTCCACCATACAATCAAAAGCAACCATTGCTAAAAGATCTGTGGTATCGTCAAGGCCAAATTCAGCCTTATACTTTCTCAATTTTTCATTTATCAACTTCCCAGCGTGACGAATTTTTCCTTCGTCTTCAGGCTTGACACGCATGGGGTATTCCCTATCTCCGATTTTCACTCTGATGGCAAGCGTCTCCATATCATTCGGAAAGGTAGGTGATCAAATGATCGATTTCTTGTATATAGTTATTGATTAAGTCACTCATTTCGGCGGCATCTTCAGAATTCACCGGTCGGTTGTCCACAATGTTACTAATTTTAATCTTATTTTTAAAATGATGGATTTCCTGCTCTTTTTCCTGAATTTCGAGCTCAAGAGCCGACAACCTAGCTCTTAAATGCTCATTTTCAGCGGTCAAAGCCTCTGCTTTTTTACTTACCTGGACGGCAAGTCTTTCCAGTTTTTGCAGTTCCTCGTGAATCATTTTTTAACTTCTAATGACGGCCCCAACTTGCTGCTGGAAGGCCTCGATCAATTTACTCATTGTTTTCTCAATTACCTTATCGGTAAGGGTATTTTCCTGATCCTGGAGAATAAAGCTCAAGGCATACGCCTTTTTTCCTGAGTCGATCTTGTCACCTTGATACACATCGAATACACCGATTTTACGAAGTAGTTTCCCCCCCGCCTTTTCCGCTACCAATTTTACTTGATCATAAGTGACCGTCTTGTCTATGACCAGCGAAAGATCCCGACGAACCTCAGGGAACTTGGAGATCTCCTGATACTTTTTCAATCCAGAGGCTTTCTTGGTCAAAAGATCCCAATCCAACTCTGCAAACCAAACATCCTGACGAACCTCGGCGAGTTTCAGCATTTTCTCATCCACTAGACCGAGGCGACCGATTTCCTTCTCTCCAAGTTTGAGTACCAATCCATATCC
>CALRRX020000179.1:0-6462 GCA_943370675.1 Reyranella massiliensis 521
AAAGCATCCGGCAGCGTCATATTGCCAAATTGAAGACTCACATGAGGTCGGTTGCCTTTGTACTGTATAGGTAGTTTTTTCCAAGAGGGATCCGTAGGAAAAGGCGCCTTTGATATCCTGATTTGCATCTTTTCGAAGTCGATCTCCCAATTGAGTTGCTTGATGACATCCTGACCGAGAAGGAAAAAATCCATGCAATAGAGGTAATCCATGTCGTTGATAAGACTTCGGACATCCTTGATTTTTACTCCTCCGATTTCCAGTTCCTTAGTCAGTCCAGTAGGTACTTTTTGGAGTTGATTGTTGGAATCGCGAAGGGTGATTTTTTTGCCTTTGATTTTGAGCTTTCCAGTGGGCTCACTTTGGGAGTTTGCCATTCCCATTGCTGCGCCGGTATCGAAGGCAAATTGGGTGGGGACGCCGTTCATTTTGCCTTCAAAAACCAATAATCTGGATTCCAGATGAAAGGGAAACGTGTACACCTGTTCCTGTGCAATCGCCCCAAATCCTGGAATCCCAAGAAGCAAAGTGAGAAATACTCTTTTGAATAAAGCGGACATGATATTGGTTTTTGCTTCCCAACGAGCACGGTCAAATCAGAGTTTTCTGATCAGGTTAAGTGCAGAAAAAGAGGGTTGGATGTACGAAAGAGGCTTTTTTACTTGTAGGCATCTACTCCAGCCTGAGCGATGATGCCGTCTTGGGCAGAGGTGACGCCAGATATTCCGATCGATCCTACGATAATTCCATCTTTGAAAAGGGGAAGCCCGCCTTCCACTCCTACTGCATTGGGAAGTGTTGCGATCCGACTGCCTCCTTCGCCTTTCATGGCGTCCTCGAAGACCTTGGTGGATCGCTTGAAAAAGACAGCTGA
Organism: Reyranella massiliensis 521; assembly: GCA_943370675.1. Taxonomy (GTDB): domain Bacteria; phylum Bacteroidota; class Bacteroidia; order Cytophagales; family Cyclobacteriaceae; genus Algoriphagus. The sequence goes on from CALRRX020000179.1 coordinate 875, forward strand.
TTTGGCTTTTGCCTGAGCTACTTCGACCGAACCGATCTGTACGCCATCCATTTTGCGAAGCGAAATCAAATGCCCTCCATCGTCCAGAACGGCAATGACGACATTCCATCCTTCAGCTTTTGCCTTGGCTTCAGCAGCATCCGAGATCCGCTGGGCGTCAGCTAGTGTGAGGTAAGGTTTGGTTTGGGAAAAAGCCAAAAAGGGCATACAAAACAGCGCGAGAAGAAGGAGTTTTTTCATGGGAATAAGATTGAATTGGTTCAATTTAGGCTATTTGAACGGAAATTCGTTTTGAAAGGATCCCTTGATTTTTGCCGATGGCGTTTATCGGCTAACTTAAGTCATCAAACCCTTTTTCCTATGACAACAAGACGCGACACACTCAAAACCCTAGGATTGGCCACAGGCCTTGGCTTGTTTTCTCCCCTGAGCCTCATGGCTTGCGGTAATCCGGTCAAAAAAGAAAAGCTTGGAGTAGCCTTGGTGGGATTGGGCTATTACAGCACGGACCTGCTCGCTCCGGCACTACAGCTGACCAAACATTGTTACTTGGCAGGCATTGTGACCGGTACGCCTTCCAAAGCCGAAGCTTGGAAAACCAAATACAACATCCCAGAGAAAAATATCTACAACTACAAGAATTTTGACTCGATTAAGGATAATCCGGATATCGATGTGGTCTATGTTGTCCTGCCGCCTTCCATGCATCGAGAGTATGTGGAGAGAGCCGCTGCTGCGAAAAAGCAGGTGTGGTGTGAAAAGCCTATGGCTGTCACTGTGACGGAATGCCAAGCGATGATTGATGCTTGCAAAGCCAATGGCGTGAGCCTATCTATTGGCTACCGATGCCAGCATGAACCAAATACCCAAGCTTACATTGAAATCGTCAATGGCCAGAAATTGGGTAAAGTAACCTCAGTCGATTGTGCTGCGGGCTACCGTGAAGGCCGTACCAACCACTGGAAGCAGATGAGAGAAATGGGTGGAGGTGTGATCTACGATATGGGGGTTTATTCCATTCAAGGGGCACGACTTGGCACACAGCTAGAACCCATTGCAGTCAAATCAGCCAAGGTGTGGACCGAGAGACCTGAAATCTATAAGGATGGCTTGGGTGAAATCGTGGAGGCTGAGCTGGAATTTCCGGGAGGTGTGACGGGCAAAATCAAAACGAGTTTCTTCGAAAATATCAATCACCTCAAGATCGAGTGTGAAAAAGGAAGCATCGAGATGTCTCCTTTCCAAGGTTATGCAGGCAATAAAGGGAAAAGTCCATTAGGGGAGATCAACTTCCCCTACCAAGTGCCCATGCAGCAAGCTATGCAGATGGATGCCGATTCTTTGGCGATCATGGGAAATAAACCCATGCCTGTACCTGGCGAGGAGGGACTAAAGGATATCCGGATTGTAGAAGCAATTTTGGAAAGTGCAAGTACTGGGAAAAGGGTGGTTATCTAGTTGGGCATACCTTACTTTTGGACTTGTATTCGGCTGATTGTTATAGCGTTAAAATCACTGGTTTGTGTGACTTTGATCATTTTTTATCTCGGGTTTCAGGGCTAGTATTGGTAAGCACTAAAATCCCTACCGCCATGACAGATACCCGCATTTCCAAAGCCCAAATGCTGCATGCCTGTATGATCAAACAGCAGCTGATCATTTCGGATTTCGAGCACGAAATCAAACATCTTCGTGCCGAAATTACACGCCATGATGATATCGCCAGTCAGGAGCATCGGGGTACCCCCGAGCGAAATGAAATCCTAGTGAGGATGGAGCATGAGTTGATGTTTCTCAAAAATGAGCTCACGACACTTGAAGCCATCGATGAGGAAAAACCCTGCGATGAGGTTGAAATCGGTGCAGTGGTAGTCACAGATCAGCGGATTTTCTTCATTTGCACCTCGGTAGATGTGGTGGAGGTCAACGGTCAATCCTTTTTTGGGATTTCTACGAAGGCGCCGATTTACCACGTGATGAAGGGGAAAAAGGAAGGTGACTGCTTCGAATTCAGCGGGGTTAGGTATTTGATTTTGGATGTGTATTGAGAAAAATATAAGCTTAGTATTCATGCAAAAAGGGGCTGGCAAATTGATGCCAGCCCCTTTTTGATGTTTAAGGAATGAATTTTACTGGCTGATCGGAAAGCCGCTTTGATACCAAGATTGGATTCCTCCCTGCAAGTGGTAGACTTTGGTGTATCCCTGCTGCAGGAGCATGCGAGCAGCTTCTTCACTTCGGGCACCCACTGCACAGTAGATATAGATTTCTTGGTCTTTGGAGATTTTGCTTACCTGATCTAGAAAATCCGATTGGTAAAAATCAATAACCACAGCCCCATCGATTTTTCCCTGCGCTACTTCTCCGGGAGTACGCACATCTAGGATGGTGCCGGATGGGCTTTTCTCCGAAAACTCCTTGGCACTCAGATTGACTACCGTGGCCGAGGTGGCTGTTTGCTCGGTGGATTGAGAATTGGATTTGTCAGAACTGCACGAGCTGAGCGTCAAGACAATTGCGAAAACCGAAAGGATGAATTTGTTCATAGTGCTTGATTTGGTACAAAGCTAAGCGATTCGCTCGGTGACCTTAGGTGAGTTAGGGCACAGAAGAGATCTTGTTTTTGATCAGGATGATGCCACTTAGGCGGTCAAAGTTGATTTTCCCATCAGGTTGAGGGAGAAAGGCGATTTTTTTATACATCACCTTGATCTCCAAGCTGTCCGATTGGATCATTGATGTGAGGTTTTCCTGTGGAAATGCCGGATGAACTCCATTTCCATGCTTTTTGGAGAGGGCATTGATAAATTCAGCCGATTCCAGGTTGATCTCCATTTCCTTCCAAGTAAACAGGATATCTTCATCGGTGGTCGTTGGTTTGGAAAATGAATAATCCGACCCGGATCGAAGCTCCTCTACTTCCCCCCGCTCATAGCTTGGATAGATCACAAATCGAATCAAGTGATCATAGCCGCTAACCGCCACTTCCTCTGTGAGAACAGTGCTGAAATCAGTGTAGCTGTTTTGTTCAGAGTTAGTGGAGTCATAGGCCTCATAGGGTGGGACATACTTGATTCCTAGCGTCTCGGCCATCAGTTGGGCATGACTCGGTTCGATGATTTCCTTGGATTCAAATAAGTCAGCTGTTTCCGGAGCAATCCAAGGAAAAAGAGCCTCCATCCCGTGGTAGTTTTCCAAATACAGAAGAATGGAATTGACCTCGTTTAGCTGGTCTTTTGGCAGAGTATTGAGTTCTCGCTTAGAAGTGGCACGAAGGGTGGAGTCGGTGGCTTTTTCCCAGGAAACTTCCTGTTTGATTTTTCTATTTTCCAGGATTCCCGATTCGGTTAGGATTGATTCAAGTCGATGTACTTGGTGCCTTTCACTCCAGGAAAACATCCCCCAAGGCCCAAAAGAAGCCAGGATCATCGCCACTGCAAGGGAAATCGGGATAGTTTTGATGTTCTTGAAACCAAGGATAAAATAAAGGGAAATCAAACCCAACCAGATACCCATCAGCACGATGATGTACCGATTCACGGTAAGGCCATAGTCTTGAATTCGTATTCCAATGGCGATAAACAGGAGGACAGTAAGTGGAATTAACAGGTAGTAAAAAGCTTTGTAAAAACCTTTGATCCAGCCACCTTCTTTTTCTTTTTGGTAGGGGAAAAGGAGTAAGTTGGTGAAAATCCCCAACACCGAAATGGCAATGATCAAATAGGTCACGATGCCTCTTGGCCAGTCCCAAGTGATCAGAATTTTGGCTCCGTAAGCGTACAAAATGGCTAGATAAAGCAGGAGCAGAGGGATCAGAATAAACTGGGTGAAGATTTTTAACCCCTTAGGATAGCCCAAAATGGACTCCTTCGATTCAAAGTCTCGCGGAATGCCTGCCAAAAAGTACCAAGTGTTAAAAATGCCGTAGGTCAGGATGAAGATTTCTGTATAGGTCTTGGGATCCATTTTTACATCAAAAAGGAGATCCAAGGCCCCAAAAGCCAGCGTGATGCCTGTGCTGATGACCTGCGAAAAAAATACCGCCATGACCAATCGGATAAACAAGGTCTTGTTGTAGTTCCAAAATCCCTCCAGTTTTCCTTTTTCCAAAAAGGGCACAAAAGAGACCGTCAAGTGAAGGGCAAGATTGTAAATCACATATCGGATATAGGGAGCTCGTGTAGTCCCGGGAGACAAGTCCGTAGGGAAGCTCAAGTAAATCAACGCTAAGGCAATTAAGCCCAGTCCCCAAAATAAGATCTTTTTGCCAAAGGTGAACTTGGTTTTTTCTGAGAAAATTTCCACCGAAAAGAAAAGCGGAATCCCCAAAGCCAGGGTCATCAGTAAGTTTAAAAGTGGCAGATTATCTGTGAAGGTGTCCTTTTCGACGATGTAGATCAGCAGGATGGTCGCTGCAATTGAGCTTAGCAGACTTAGGGGAAATCGCTGAGCTGCCTTGAGGCTTTCTTCGTTGAGACGATGAAGGGAGGGGAATTTCATAGTCAGGTGGGTTTGCAGAGGAAGTTACTGCAATTTCCCCAGGATAGCGAGGTCTTCGACTCTGACTTTTTTGCTGAAATCAGCCTCTCACTTGCCCGTTTCCTCTCACGATCCACTTGTAGCTCGTAAGTTCTCGGAGCGCCATAGGGCCACGAGCGTGCAGTTTTTGGGTACTGATGCCGATTTCGGCCCCGAGTCCAAACTGATTGCCATCGGTAAATCCCGTTGAGGCATTGGCGTAGACGGCAGCGGCGTCCACCTCATTCAGGAAGCGTTCGATGGCTTCGTGATTTTCGGAAAGAATGGCTTCCGAATGCTTGGAAGAATAGGTGGCAATATGATCCAAGGCTTCGTCCAGGTTTTGGACAGTCTTGATGGAAAGCTTGAGACTGAGAAACTCGGTACCGAAATGGCTTTCGTCCGCTTGATGGATCAGAATGTGCTCAGGAAGGTGTTTTTTCGCTTTTTCATCTGCAAAAATCTCTACCCCACTTTCCAAAAGAGGCTGGATCAATTCGGCTAATTCGCTCAATCGACGCTCATGAATGATCAGGCAATCCAAGGAATTACAGACACTTGGGCGACGGGTTTTCGCATTGTGAACGATGGCTTTTGCCTTTTCCAAGTCAGCCGTTTCGTCCAAATAGGTATGCACGATACCTGCCCCCGTTTCGATCACGGGAACTTTTGCATTATCCCTCACAAAATTGATTAAGCCCTGTGAACCTCGAGGGATAATCACGTCCACATATCCGACAGCTTCCAAAAGTGCTTTGGTCGCGGCACGATCAGGAGGTAAAAGCTGAAACGCCCCGGTGGGGAATTCGTGCTTTTCGAGAACCTGATGGATCAAGCTCAAAATGGCTCGATTGGAAAAATCTGCATCCGAACCGCCCTTCAGCACCAGTCCATTGCCGGACTTTAGTGCGAGGGTAAACACGTCGAATGTCACGTTGGGCCGAGCCTCGTAGATGATCCCGATCACTCCAAGCGGCACGGTCACTTTGCTGAGCTCCAGCCCGTTTTCGAGTGTTCGTTTTTCTAACAGAATCCCCAAAGGACTGGGAAGATTTTTGACCTGAAGGATC
>CALRRX020000180.1:0-6445 GCA_943370675.1 Reyranella massiliensis 521
CAAAAGAATATCCATTTCCCACTCATTCCCTTTATCTCCAGGAAGGGATTGATCTAGGAGAAAAAATGAAAAATTCCTTTCAACTGGTCTTTTCCAAAGGCTTTCAAAAGGCAGTAATCATCGGAACTGATTGTCCTGACTTGACTTCAGATGTACTGATAGAGGCATTTAGCCAATTGGATCAGACGGATTTGGTCATTGGACCTGCTGCCGATGGAGGATATTACCTGCTTGGAATGAAATCCGAGCATTCTTTTTTATTTCAAGGGATTGAATGGAGTACTTCAGAGGTCTTTTCCCGAACTTTGGAACAAGCTAATCACCATAATCTTACTTTCAGTTTGCTTCCCATGCTCCACGATATAGATGAGGAAGAAGATTGGAGGAGGTTTATTACCCAAAACCCCAGCTATGGAAAATTACCTGGATACCACCATTGATGTCTACAAACAGGCAGCATTAAAGCCTGACGTAGGCCTTTGCTGTACCACTACACCCATCTGGCAACTCCCGGATCTCAGCATTCCTAAGATCATGCAAGAGATGAATTACGGCTGTGGAAGTACGGTTCATCCTAGAGACTTGGTCAATCAGCCAAGAATTCTCTATGTAGGTGTTGGGGGAGGAATGGAAGTCTTGCAATTTGCCTATTTCTCCAGGCAAAAAGATGGTGTAATTGGGGTGGACGTAGTGGATGAAATGCTCGAGGCATGTGATAAAAATCTCAGTTTGGCCGTAGAGTCTAATGCTTGGTTCAAGAGAGATTTTGTGTCCTTAAAAAAAGGAAACGCCCTTTCACTTCCCGTTGAAGATGGTTCCATTGACGTGGCGGCTCAAAATTGTCTCTTCAATATTTTCACTACAGAAGATTTGAAGAGAGCTCTTTCGGAAATGTATCGGGTGCTAAAACCACACGGTAGACTTTTACTCAGCGATCCGATTACCCAAAATCCGATGCCTGAAAACCTCAGAAAAGATGAGCGGCTTAGGGCATTATGTCTCAGTGGTTCTTTGGCGATGGAAGACTATTTGAAGTTGATTACGGATGCCGGTTTTGGTACGGTGGAAGTTCGGGCAAAACGACCCTATGGAATCTTGGCTCCAGGTCACTATGATACTTCCGAGCTAATTTTCTTGGATTCTATAGAAGTGTGTGCAATCAAAGATCCTATGCCAGAGGATGGCCCTTGTATTTTCACAGGAAAAACAGCCATCTACTTCGGAGATCAAGAATATTTTGACGATCACAAGGGGCATGTCTTGCTAAACAATCAGCCTTTAGCTATTTGTGATAAAACTGCCGCAGCGCTTAGTTCACTAGGGCAAAAGGATATTTATGTTTCAGATTCAACTTTTTTTTATGATGGAGGAGGCTGTTGCTAATATGAGAAGAATCACGGTTATCCTGGGACTACTCTTGTCACTTTCCCATTTGGGTTTTTCACAGACTACAGAATCTGCCAAGTACGAAATTGTAGTCTTAGGAATGAAAATCGGGACGATGACAGCCCAAAAGTTGAATCAATCCGATTCCTTGTTGTACAAGGTTGACAGTCAGGTCAAGTTCTGGTTTTTTGGAAATGTGGAGTTGAAGTTCAATACCAGATCTCACTTTTTGGGAGGAAAGCTGGTCAAAGCCCGGTCTGATTCCAAAACCAATAGAGGGGATTTTTCTTCGAAAATAGATTGGAAGGGTAGTCACTATGCAGTGAATGCGGCCTCTTATGAGTATGAAAATGCAAAACCGCTGAAAGGGCCGCTAGCTTGGAGCAGCACCAAGATGTTTTTTCATGAACCTTCGGACAAGGAGATTTTTCTCTCTGAAGTGTATGGGGTGACTGGTCCAATCAAGAAAATTGGACCGGGAGCTTATGAAATCACAGTAGATGGCAATACCAACAGGTACTATTATGTAGGAGGAAAATTGGAAAAAATTGTCCTAGAAAACGCTATCAAAAACTATCAAGTGAGATTGATCAAATGAGGAGAAAGGTTGGCTGTCAAGTAAACAAAAAGATAAAGCCTTTTATTTTACTTGGCTCGAAGACAATCCTTTACAGTCTTTGATTGAATACACTTACCTCAGATTACTCCATCAATTGACTTCTCAAAAAGCTTTAAAGTCAGGTCAACAAGCCGATTAGCATATCCGGACTCATTATCATACCAACCTACCACTTTCACCATCGAACCTTTGGTTGAGGTAAGTGCCTCATCGATGATGCAGGAGTGTGGGTTTCCAATGATGTCCATAGAGACAATCGGATCCGATTCAACTTGCAAGTATCCCTTTAGGCTTTCTTTTTCAGCTTTTTTAAATGCAGCATTTACTTCTTCTAAGCTGACTTCCTTTTCCAATTCTACAATCAAATCAGTTAATGAACCATCTGGAACAGGTACTCTCATAGCTGATGCTTCAATTTTCCCTGCCAATTCTGGCAGGACCCTATCCAAGGCTTTTCCTGCATTGGTTGTGGTGGGAATAATCGAGTAAGCAGCTGCTCTAGCCCTTCTCAAATCCCGATGTGGCGCATCGTGAAGGTTTTGATCGTTGGTATAGGAGTGAACGGTTGACGCAAAGCCTTTCACCACTCCGAAATGTTGGTGTAAAACCTGAATCATTGGAGCCAGGCAATTGGTAGTGCAGGAAGCGTTTGAAACTATTGGTTCCGAGCCATCCAAGAGGTGGTCGTTGACCCCCATCACGATCATTGGGATGGACTCTTCCTGAGAAGGTGCTGAGATAATGACTTTTTTTGCACCTGCCAGGAGATGCAGGTTGGCACCCTCTCTATTTGTAAATCTTCCTGTACATTCGATCACGACGTCAATGTTGAGGTCTTTCCAGGGTAGATCTTTCGGATCTGATTTCGAAAGCAAATTGATCTCTTGATGATTTACACTCAGCTTATCAGACACGAGCTTAACATCTGAATCAAATCTTCCATGTACCGAATCATACTTGAGCAGATGTGCAATGGCTGATTTATCCGCCAAATCATTGATCGCTACCAGTTTTATGGAAGGGTGTGCCAATAGAAGTTTGGCAGTATAACGGCCGATTCTGCCAAATCCATTGATAGCTACTCGGATGATCGGTGGAGTGGTACTCATGAGGGTTTTGTGTTTGGGCGAAATTAGATAAAAGCTCGAATACCTTTTCAAGTAAAATTTTAACCCTTTGGTTCAGCTTTTTAGGTCTGTTGCCAAAGAAATTTTTGTGGCCACTTTGGGATTATAAATCCAACCCTCTATATTTGCACAACCTTTTGAAAAAGCACGTTTTTCAGGTCAAAATGGTCCGTTCGTCTAGGGGTTAGGACGTATCCCTTTCACGGATAAAACACGGGTTCGATTCCCGTACGGACTACTTACAAGCTGATTATCAATAACTTCAATTAGCTTTTGACATTTTTCTTTTCATGGTCCGTTCGTCTAGGGGTTAGGACGTATCCCTTTCACGGATAAAACACGGGTTCGATTCCCGTACGGACTACTGGTTAGTTTGTCGATTCCATGAATTGATTTACTAATTTTTGTTTTATGGTTGTTAGTGGTTAAAGTGAACAAAATCCCTGCCTTTGGCTGGGATTTTTGTTTTTATAACCGATTTATATCAGCGGTCGAAAAAGGCAATCCCATTTTTTTTATTTTTCAAGTTGTTAACTCCTTTTAAACTATGCTCAAAACCCATTATCAACCTATTAAAAAAGTCATCTTTCTGGCTTCTTTAGGACTTTTGGTGTCCTGTAAAAAAGAAGAACCTGTAGATCTTAGAATTACCACCCTTACCAAAGAAGAAATTGCCGTGCAGGCAGAGGCGGCAAGAAATTCAGTTACCCCAGTGTTGGCTGAAGGGCTCAAATTGGAAGTTTGGGGGGTAGATTCACTGGTAAGAGATCCTATTGCGATTCATGTCAGTGATGATGGATCAATCTATTATTCGAGGTCTCCAAGAAGAAATAATGCCGAATTCGATATCCGTGGTCATCAGGATTGGGAAATTCGATCCATTGCTCTCCAGACGGTAGAAGACAAGCGTAATTTTCTCCGAACAGAACTTTCTCCTGAGCGGTCTTCGGAAAATACCTGGCTCAAAGACTTAAATGGCGACGGTTCCCACGATTGGAAAGATATGCTGGTCGAACGAAACGAAGTTTACCAGCTGAAGGATAGTGACGGTGATGGTCTTGCCGATTGGTCACAGAAGCAAGTATATGACTTTCATGAGGAAGTGACAGACGTGGCTGGAGGGATCATGAAAACCGAAGATGCTCTTTATGTAGCAGCTGGTCCTGACATGTGGAGACTGATGGATACCAACGGGGACGGCATCATGGACGAAAAGAAATCACTTTCTCACGGCTATGCCATTCACATTGGCTTTGGAGCGCATGGGATGTCGGGCGTGGAAATGGGACCTGATGGTAGAATTTATTGGGGGATTGGGGACATCGGATTTAATGGCAAAGGAGATGATGGCACTGAGTACAAATACCCTAACCGTGGAGTGATCGCCAGATCAAATCCCGATGGAAGTGATTTTGAAATTTTCGCCATGGGCGTGAGAAATACCCATGAGTTTGTGTTTGATCAATACACCAACCTGATCTCCGTGGATAATGACGGGGACCATGCAGGCGAAAAAGAGCGCTTGGTTTACTTGACACGAGGATCAGATTCTGGATGGAGAATCAACTGGCAGTTTGGAAAGTACCGAGATCCGGATAACAATACCTATAAGGTGTGGATGGATGAAAAACTCTATTTACCAAGATGGGAGGGACAAGCAGCCTACATTACACCGCCGCTTTTGAATTATGTGAGTGGTCCAACCGGAATGGTATTTAACCCTGGCGCAGGATTGGGTGAGCGTTGGAAGGATCACTTCTTTGTTGTGGAATTTGTCGGGAGTCCGGCAAGCTCAGGATTGCATGCATTTCAGCTTCAGCCCAAAGGAGCTTCATTTGAATTGACCAAAACGGAGAAAATTGTAGGCTCATTTTTACCTACAGGCATCGACTTTGGACCTGATGGAGCCTTGTATATGGCGGATTGGGTGAATGGCTGGAACGATAAAAACTACGGACGAATCTGGAAGCTAACCGACGAGACAGCCAAAGGTTGGGCTCTTCAAAAGCAGACTGAGGCCGAAATCAAAGCCGATTACAAAAAACTATCTGAAGCTGACTTGAAGTCAAAGCTTTACTTTGAGGACTTGAGAATCAGAAGAAAGGCACAATTTGAATTAGTAAAGAGAGGAAAGAAGGGAGCTGAGATTTTCCAACAGGTCATTCAGGACAAAAGCAATCAAATCGCCAGAATCCACGGTATTTTGGGCTTGAGTCAATTGGGAAGGCTCAATGATATGAGCATGGCTGATCCTTTGGTAGCCTTATTGAAAGATTCCGATCCTGAAATTCAGGCTCAAGCGGCCAAGTGGTTAGGAGATATTCGATACTCCAAAGCTGGCAAGGAATTGATCGCCAATCTTACCCATGAAAATGCTCGCGTTCGCTTTTTTAGCGCAGAAGCACTGGGTCGTTCCAAAAATCAAGAGGCAATCCAGCCTTTGATTGCTTTGTTGGAAAGCAACAATGACGAAGATGCTTACCTCAGACATGGGGTAACTTATGCGCTTTCGCAGATCGGCAAAGTAGAGCCATTGGCAGCATTGGCCTCTCATCCTTCCAAAGCAGTTAGGTTAGGCGCTGTGCTTGCTTTGAGAAGATTGGAGTCTCCTGAACTGGCAAAATTCCTCAATGATTCCGATGAGTACATCGTTACCGAAGTCGCTCGTGCCATTCATGATGACTTCTCAGTTGAAGCGGCATTGCCTGCTTTGGGAGCATTACTTTCGACTACCTCTTTCCAAAATGAACCCCTTATCCGAAGAGCAATCAGTGCCAATCAGCGGGTAGGGAAAGAGGAAAATCTCAACCATTTGATTACCTATTTGGCAAAGCCGGGAATCCCGGAAGTCCTCAAAAAGGAAACGATCGCAGCGATCGGTACTTGGGCTAAGCCATCCTTGGTAGATAGAGTGGACGGCAGATACCGTGGTGAAGTGACCCGCGATCCAAGTGCGATCAAAGGAAAAGTGCAACCCGTTTTGGTCAGTCAAGCTTCTGCCAAAGAAGAAGCATTGCGGGTAGAATCCATCAAAGCGATCGGTAAACTTCAAATCAACGAATCAGCAGATTTGCTTTTAAGTAAGTTGAAATCAGATCCTGCTGAAGCGGTTAAAGTGCAAGCCTTGAACTCCCTGGTAGCAATGAATGCCTCAAATCTAAGCGAGGCCATCTCATTTGCGATGAGTGACAATGCTGAAGCAGTTAGGGTAGCAGGCTTGGGACTTTTAGCTCAGACCAGTCTTCCAAATGATCAAAAGGTGACCTTGCTAACGGATATTATTAAAAAGCGAACCTTGCCAGAAAAGCAAACA
>CALRRX020000181.1:0-6433 GCA_943370675.1 Reyranella massiliensis 521
CAAAACCACCCCGATCACCAGGGAAGCGACTCCCCATCCGATGTATTTTCCTTGAAAACCACGATAAATAAGAGGCTTTTGAAGCCCCTTATAAATCGGAAATTGCTTAGCCATTAAACACCGAAAAACGCCTTGATGATGACACTCACCAATACCAAGAACAGGCAGGAACCGCCCCAGCCCATCAATTCTTTATTGATATCCTGATCGCCGGAATTCCACTTGATGTAGACCCTCACACCTCCGATGAGACCGACTACGGCTCCGATCACTAGGCAAAGACTTGCCACTGGATCTACATAAGCGAGAAGAGATGATTCGGCAGCTGTAATTCCCTGTACCCCTTGGGCTCTGGCCGATAGAGTTGCAAGCGAAAGAATCAATGCACTTGCAATCCGTTTTTTAGTTCTGTTGAACATGACTTTTGTGTTTTAGTGAGAAAATAAATGAGTGCTATTTTTTTGGGTGGGAGTCATGGAGTTCAGTCAAGTGGAACTGCATATAATCCGCTGAGAAAAAAGCCTATAGTGGATAAGAAAAGACAGGCGCCAAACCAACTGATCACCTGAACATCGATATGATGTCTTCCCAGTTGCCAGTTGTTGTAAACCCGCAGGCCTCCAAGCAATCCCGTGACTGCTCCGATTACAAATGAGAGTCTGGACAGAGCGACATAGAACCTCTCCATATCCGACTCTACCTCTTGAAATTTTGCCACACCGGGAGGAGACTGGGCATAGGTTTCCGTACCTGACAAAAAGAAAAAGAGGGAAACCATACCACCAAGGATTAGGAATCGATTCGTCTTCATGTGAACACCACCTTCTTTTTCATTTCAATACTTCCTTCCTTGGCGAGCACAAAAAGAGAGTTGAGATTGGTCACTCCTCCGGTGGATTTGAATGGACTGGGATCCTTGATCTCAAATTCAATTTCTTCCGAGTCCTCATCACTGTTGACCCATTCTTCCTTTGGCGGATCCAAAACGGGTGGTTTCTTGGTAGGCACCACCAAGGGCTCATTATCTTCGATGACTGTTGGGCTTTCATCAAACTCGTTTAAGTCTGTCTGAAAGGTGTACGCACTCCCTTGTTGCACTTCGGAAAGGCGGGGTCTCCTCAGAACATCGAAAATGACATTGACTGCATAGTAGACCACATAGAAAAGGGATAGGTAGAGAAAGAAGTCTGTCCAGTTCATGATGCTATAGTTTTTGAATTGATTGCTTGATTTCGTTGACCAGCTCAGGATTGTTCTCCAAAAAATCCCAGCATAGAAAATTCACAAAGGAGGTCACGTCGACCCCAAACGTGGGACTGAGAAGCTTCAGGACTTCCTCTGTCCGGGAATCCATGCGGATCAGCCTTTTGTAATTCCCATTGACCTCAAAATTTTTAATGGTTTCCAAGAGGTCGTGGATATCGGGATTTAGGGTTCTTGAAGCAGATTTTTGCTTAGGTTCCTGATCGGGTTTTAGCCCTGTCGGTATAGCTTCCATTTCCCCTCGAACCCCTTTCACCAGCTTGCTTATGTAGTCTCCGTTTGCCATGCGAGGTCTGAGTCTATATGGTCATCAAATAGTTTATTGAAAATGGGATCCAGGATCGGGGTAAGTGACTCAGGGGTGTAGGAGGTAGTCAGTCTCTGAAAATCAATCCGATCAGAAATCGGAGTAGTCAATTCTCCAAACTGACTTAGTGCCTGATTGACACTTTCCAAAGTCTCGTATTTGACCGAAGACTTGACCCTGTTGGGAACCAGGATAATCCGGTTGGATGGGTTCAGCTTTTTGACCACGTAGCAAAATTCAAATGTGCTGGTGACGCTGTATTCGTCATAGAAAAAGGGGCAAATGATCAATTCGGAACCCTTGAAAACCTGCACCAGATTGTCATCGTCCATCTTCCCTGCAAGGTCAATGACGGTGAGCGTTTTAGGTTCCTGAGCTGCCCTTTTATGGATGGACTTGAATCCGGGAATAGATGAAAGCTCTACCTCATACAGCTTCTCGTTTTCCAATTGGTCTGAATTGAGGTGCTTGTTGTACAGGGATTGCTGAAAGTCCATGTCAAAGACTTTCACTTTCCTTTTCCTTTTTTGGACCGCGAAATTCGAAAAGAGCACAGCCAGTGTACTTTTTCCAACTCCCCCTTTTTGGTTTGCGAATAGAATTATCATAACCGTGTTTTTATCTCGTGATTTCATTGTCCCCCTTTCGCTTTTTATTTCTCTTCCTTCCATGGGTCGCTTCATCGTCGACATCATCCGCAATGCTAAGCACCGGAACCAGATTAAAAGTGTCAGAAGTCGGCACCTCTCTAGCGGATCCGATTTCACTGAAGTACTCCCTTAAAGCCAGCTGCTGTTCGGGTGAAAGAATGTCTTTGGCCGCTAATTCTCCCTGGGATGTTTTCAGGTAAGCCTTGCCTTCCCTATGCTCAACTTCCAAGGAGTGGTGCTCTAGGCCGTGGCGAACGGAGGAAAAATCATTGAGTGCGGATTGGAGTTTCACCTTCGCACTGATCGGATCAGGAGTCTTTGGTTGGCTGGATTTCTCAGCTCGATAGGTTTTGTTCTCCCCTTCTTGTGCGAAGAATCGCTGAAGTGGGAGTACCTCGCTGCCTTTAAAAATGATCTTGTGGGTATGGTCAATCAGCGTATAGCCATAGGGAGTTTTTCCATCCTTCCCATGAAATACCAACTGAACTCCAAACTTGTCCTTGATAAAATATCCAAGCTCTGAAAGGTACCCAATCTGATTTTTCTTTTTGCCGTCAGGAGTAGGTTCAAACAAGGCAACAGGATTGGTGCTATAAACCTTGGAATACCTGTCCAAAATTGCCTTCAGCTGTTTTAGCCTAGCCCTATCCAGTTGGAAGGACGCTGTCTTTTGGGCCAGTTCTGAAAGGGGAAGCTTTCCTTGCACCGAACCGTATTTGATCAGCTCCAGAACATCTTCCTTCTCTCTTACCTTGAATCCCAAGTTTTCAAGAATTAAGAGGCCTTGGGCTTTTGTGCTGAAGTTGAATTCTCTGAGCTTACCAACAGCATTAGCAGCTTCTTGCTTCGGGTTCAGTCTCATTATTTCATTGATCGCTTCCTGTGCCCTCAGCTTCTCAAATGAATCATTGATCTTTTTTCCGTCTTTGTCGATTCTGGACGAAACGATATGGACATGATTGTTGGCAGTATCCTTATGGAAGACAATCAGAAAAGGGTTGTTGCCATACCCCATTTTATCTATCCACTCGTGAGCAATATCCGTCAGTTCCTCTTTGGAGTATTCCCTTCCCTTGCAGCTGATCATCGCATGGAACTGCTTGTCTTTGACAATGCTGTTCCGATTGGAATGGGCAATCAGAAAGTTTTTGACCTCATTCGGACCTACATCTTTGGTGTCTTGTAGGTATCCAAAATTCCGGAGCCTCGTGAGCTCTCCTTTCTCATTCTGGGTTTTGTTGGTGTTGTAGGTCACACCATTGAATGAACTGGTGCTGGAAAGAATTTTTACTCTCATTTGATTGCCCGGTAGATCTGTTTCAAAAACTTGTTCATACAATCGCGGTACTCCAGATGCTTTGACATCTGGATGGTATGACTCAGAAAAATCTCCGGGGAAATTTTGTCTCTATAGGTATTCGCGTGCTTGGCCAGCTGATTGATATTGTTGTTCACTCTGGCCTGTTCTGCGACCACCTTATCGATGGCGTTTAGGATGCCTTTGGTGTCAATGATCTTGCTCCCTTCGGTACTCAATTTCATTCGGATCAATTGACTCAATGACAGCCCCAGGGACTTACTTTCCTCCTTCAATCGGGTATAATCATCCGGCTTTAACCTGACAGATACCCATGAGAGATTTTCCCTTTTATCCTTCATGGCGACATGTTGATGAAAGCAAAGAATTGGATATCCCAGGTGGGAAAAAATACCCAGAACTGCGTAAAAGAGATAATTAGGTATATCTGCGTATAGAGAAATCCATATACGCAGATATACTTAGTGGAAGGGTTTTTACCCGAAAAACGTGATTAGGAGTAGGAATTCAGGGCGTTGAGAAGCTCAACCCTGTTCTTGCTGCCCGCTTTTTTGTAAATGGCTTGCAGGTGTTTGTTCACTGTTCTCTCAGAAATAAAAAGTACCTCTGCGATTTCTTTGCTGGTCAGTCCTTGAGCAACCTGTTCAGCAACCTCGCATTCTCTTTTGGTCAATCCCAGTTCGGTGCACCGCTGTCCAAAAAATTCACTGGAATCAACCGGCTGCCTTTGGTCAATCTCCTTGAGCTTCTCAAAAACCTTCCTGTTTTCGAAGATCATATTTCGGATAAACAGGAAAGTGATTACCACAAACCCCAGGTTAGTCACCATCACTTCTACAAACTGGGAAGTATCGAAATAGCTAAAAATCGGAAGGAAAACCCAAGGACACATGGCTGCATAGCTCAAGATGGCATCCAGGCTGAGTTGGCTTTCTTTATACTTTTTTCGGATGAAAAGGAATATCAGGATATCCATATATATGGCGTACAGGACAGGAATAGCCATGCCGTACCAAATGACATTTGGGAGGTCATTCGACAATGGGAGGAGAATTCCAAAGGCAATCAGAAAAGGGGCAACGAAGAAAATCCAAACCCCCTTCTTTGCATGCCACTCCAAATCATGAAGGCCGAATACCTTGAAGAAATAGAATGGGAAATAAGAACCCATGGTGAATCCGGTTCCGTAGGCTAGGTTAATCTGCAAATTGATATCTATGGGAAGATTTGGATCAGGGAAAAGGCCTCCGGCTATGTTATACAAAATCAATAGGCCCAACAGGATCAGGTAATATCTCCGGGTCTTGTCAGCAGGATTCTGGAGATAAAAGACAAGTTGAGGTATAAAGAATAGAATCTCGCAAACGACAAAAATGAATGTCGCTAAGTGCATTTCGGTGCCGAAAACGGTCATGGTTAATCCTTTCTATAGAAGTAAAATGGGAAGCCAAACTGAACAGAAGAAGAATACACTGAGAAGCCAAAACTCTCATACCATTTGAAATTGCGCTCTGTGGAAGTCTCCAAGCAGACAGGCAGACCTTTTTCTTTTGCCAGAGAAAGGGCTGATTTTAAAAGTTTGGACCCTTCTCCTTTACCTTGGAACTTAGGATCTACTCCTATGAACCACACATAGAGAAAGGACTCTTTAGGCTGGACTGATTCAATGGTAGACTCTCTTTTCAACACCTTGGAGATTCTGGATAGACCAATTCCTTGAAGTGCAAGCTTGAGATCCCAAATCCATAACTTGAAAGGTTTACGCTTTCGGTCGGAATATTTGATCAGCACACAGGAATTTCCGGAGTCCGAAACGAATACATCACCGTTTGCCAAACAGTTTTCCAGACTGTATTCCATCAACACTTTCCTTCCTTCCGGTGATTTACCTACGACAAAATCCACCGACTTATTCCCTTCAAAAGAGTTCACTAAAATGTTAATGATTTTTTCTCGATCCTGTTCAATGAATTTTCTCATGGTTCAGTTAGTTAAAATTTCACCGAGTTGCGAGGTTAAATTCCTCCATTTTGGATGATTCCGAGAGGGATCATCAGAATGGCAAGTTTGGTGTTTGTGGAAAAAAATTCGGCAGAATTTTGTGTCACAAATACACAACTTGCAAGGAACACGCAAAAGGTTCCTCATCGCTCTTTATCATCTTCACATGCTAAAAAAAGCATTGATTTTTCTTCAACGTCTCCTTGATCCGCCTATTGATCGAGCCCCAGAAAAGATGAATTAATTTCTATTCGAGGGATTATTTGAATCTGAATTCCCTATTCGAAATTGGATAGAAATCATCGAGATGAAATAGAATAATATCCCTGTATCTGTATACTCCTATATATAGATATCCATATATATAGATATATCGAAAAACAATTTTTGCCTTCCAAAATACATTTGAGAGTATATATTTGTCAGAAACAATACTAAGAATCCAGCAAAAGGTAGAAGGACTAATCCAAACCTAGCTCTAACCTCTTGAGCATTAGGAGGATCAGGATCAAGGAAGTCAATGAATGGTCAGATCCCGAAAATCATCTCCTAAAAAGGAGTTGAAAAGATCTTAGGACTACTCCTTTTGAATATGTCCAGATATAAAAATATATGGTTTTGCTATATTTTGGAAAAAATCTGTCAGTTAAAATACCCTAATAAGTCCATATGACTGAAAATCAACGCTTAAAAATCTTTAGGAAGTTTCTGAAAGCAACACAGGAAGACTTTGGATCTTCGTTGGGATTGACCCAGGCGGGATATTCAGATATAGAGCGTGGGAAAAACAGCGTTTCAGGAAAAATTAAGATCCTCCTCAAAAGAGAGCATAATCTCAATCTGAAATGGTTGGAAACCGGAGAAGGAGAAATGTTTGCTGCTACCATTGAGGAT
>CALRRX020000182.1:0-6421 GCA_943370675.1 Reyranella massiliensis 521
ATTGTAGCCAATTCCAAAATTGTATTCTACTGTAGTCTTCTTTCCAATGGGATTTTCGAATGCTATTCCAGGATTGAGGATATTGAGACGGATTTCTTTGGAGGCCTGGGCTATCGAATCAATTTCAATAAGTAAAAAAAGCAGTAAGCCCAAAAATAGTTTGACAGTAAAAATATAGGTTGATGTTGGTTGATGTTGGTTGATGTTGGTTGATTTAGCAATCTCATGACCTTTTTCACAAAATTACCTTGGGAGTAAATCTCGATAAATACCCTATGTAGGGTATATTTCGCATGTTTTCATAAAAAAAGAGGCCGAAGCCTCCAAATTTAAAAACCTACTTCTTGAATATTTTCTTCAGGATATCCCAACCCTTTTTAAAGATAATTAAAGCAAGAAATAGCATAAGAATAAATATAATTGATACGACAAATAAATAAATATAGGTTCCCATATATTTCATATTAAGGTATGGCATAAAACCAAGTTACATCACCTGTACAAGCATCAATTCTCACTTTCAAATTCACATGATCATAATTTATAAATGGAGCGCCATCGATAAATAATGTAAATGCGACTGTATAACTAACATCAAATCCATAAGTATTATTAGCTGTACTAGGATTTATTGCTGTATTTATTACTGTCATAAAAGGATAAAAACCATACATTCCAAAATTTGAGGAAGTTAAGATACCATTTCCAACTCCAAAAGTAATTTCAACACCATTTAAATCTTCACCCGGAAGTGGCATATTTGGAACTTGAATTTTTCTTAAATACGAATTCTGAAAACAAAGAATTTTGTTGTTTGAATAATTTTCAATAAAAGCTTCAGACGGAAGAGTAAAACTTAATAAAGACGGACTTAGACTTATACTGTTACGTTTGAATATTTCCGTTAATTCAGCAAAATTAATTTCCCCTTTATTTGATTTTCCTTTTTTTAAATAACTAAAAAATACTTCAATTTCAGAGGATTTCAAATGAAACCCTTCGGAGGACTTAGTACTTGAAGGATTCAACGGCTCAGCTTTAAAGCCATATTTTTCAGCCAACTTTTTTACTTTACTTGTAAGTTCTAAATTTCCATCTTCAACTTCGGCACATGAACCGAAAAAGAGAAGGAAGAACATTAAAACAATTGTGTTTTGTGTTTTGTGTTTTGTGTTTTGTGTTTTGTGTTTTCATAAAATTAAAAGTTAACTCCACAAAGTTAAGTGTCATAAAAACGAAATAAAATACCCTATATAGGGTATATTTCGCATGTTTTCATAAAAAAAGAGGCCGAAGGCTGTTTTCCAACTAGTATTCCCTGATCAACACCTCCGCAGGAATTTTTAGCTTTTCGTTTAGTTTGTGGATCATAGAAAAAGGTGGTCAATCACTCCAAAAGAATCAAATCCAACCTAATTGAAAATCTGTGCGAATCTGTGCCTTTTTCTGCGTAGATCTGCGGGAAAAAAATCAAAAAAAAGAGGCCGAAGCCTCTTTCATTTATTTCCACAAATCTGCAGGATATTCTCCTTCTTGATGCAGCTTCTGAAGCGCTTCGATCACCACAGGTCGGTCCTCGGTGTAGGTCACTCCAAACCAGGTTTTTCCTCCCGGTAGAATCTCAAATGCTGCCTTTCCAGCCTTGATCAGGTTATTGGCTACAGTAGGGATATAGAATTCTGACTTCAGATTATGCTGATTTGCGGGTAAAAACTCTTTCCACATCTGCTCGATATCTCCAAACACCTCTGGGTGAAATCCCCAAAAGTTCATGCTCACAGGGGTATTTTCGGCGATCTCCAATACTTCTCCTTCTCCACGGCTGAGGATTTTGTCCCCCTCTCGGGCGATGGACGTGCGCTCGGTCATCCCGATTAGCTGTCCTTTTTCATTGGTCTCGCAGACACCCCGGCTGACGGTGCCATGCTCCGAAAGCACATTTTGGATGGCGTAGCCAACCATGGCATGAAGGTCAGTTCGCACCTCGGTGGAAAGGAATTTGCCCAATACTTCAAAGGCCTCTTTGCCATAGAAATCATCCGCATTGATCACCGCGAAAGGTTCGTGGATGGCATCCTTGGCACAGAGGACTGCGTGCGCTGTGCCAAAGGGCTTCACTCGATCTGCCTGCTTCAATTCGGCGGGCACAAAGCTATCGAGCGTCTGAATCACCCAATCGACCTCGATTTTGCCTTCCAGCTTGGGAAGGAATTTTTCCTTGGCAACTTCCAAAATTTCCTGACGGACGATAAAGACCACCTTTCCGAATCCGGCGCGGATGGCATCAAAAATGGAATATTCGAGGATGGTTTCCCCATTTGGGCCGAATCCATCAATCTGCTTATTGCCTCCATAGCGGCTACCCATTCCGGCAGCTAAAACTAGAAGCGTTGGTTTGTTAGTCATTTTCTTTGGTTAAAAAACGCTGGCAAAATTAGTCCTAATTCCTTTTGAACCAAACTCTGTCATTTCCCATACCTCAGGTTGATTTTTAAACCACTTTATACACTCTTACTACTCATCTATTTGATTAATGTGTTTTTTAAACACCTATTTTCCGACTAAAAACACATTTTTTTATTTTTTTGATTTAAAATTGAACCAACATTTTGATTTTCATTCATTAATTCTCTTACTTTCATGCCATAATCTCAAAAAACCATTAAACCTGTTGAAAAAATGAAAAAAATAGAGGCCATCATCCGAACCTCAAGATTTGACCAGATACACACCTGTGTCTCCAAGCTTGGGGTAAAATTCCTCTCCTTTTATGAGATCAAAGGGATGGGTTTTGAGCATGCCCGACTGGAGATGTACCGGGGTGTAGCTTACGAACCCGCCTACATTCCAAGAACAAAGTTGGAAATCGTCGTACCCGATGACTTGGCTGAAGGCGTGATCAATTGCATACTAAGCGAAGGCAAGACAGGAGAAGTGGGAGACGGAAAAATCTTCGTTTACGACGTGCTGGAAGCTTATCGAATCCGAAACAATGACACCGGCGAGGCAGCGCTTTAATTCATCATCAACCAATCACCGAACCTATTTAGACCTATGCAAGAACCTGTTCAAGACCTATTCACGGTCAATAATCTCTGGATGATGATCTCTACCATTTTGGTTTTCATCATGCACCTTGGCTTTGCCACCCTAGAGGCGGGACTTACCCGCGCCAAAAACACAGTCAATATTCTATTTAAAAATACGATCATTCCTGCCATCGGCTTGCTGACCTATGCATTCGTGGGATTCAATCTGATGTATCCTGGTGCTGATTTTGCCGGTTCTATGTTTGGCTTTGCCGGATTTGGACTTTCCCTTCCTGAGGGATGGGACAGCAGCAACTACAATGCGGGCTACACCTATTTCACAGACTTTATCTTTCAGGCCATGTTTGCCGCGACTGCCGCCACCATCGTATCAGGTGCTGTAGCTGAACGTGTCAAACTCGGGCCATTTATTGCATTTTCTTTAATCTATGTGGGTTTTTGTTATCCTATCGTGGGAATGTGGAAGTGGGGCGGAGGATTTTTGAACACATTAGAAATCCCATTTTATGATTTTGCCGGTTCTACGATCGTACATTCCGTAGGTGGCTGGGCTGCCTTAGTGGGAGCATTTTTACTTGGGCCAAGAATAGGAAAATACACCCCTACAGGCATGAAGGCCATTCCTGGCCATAATATTCCAATGGCCACTATGGGCGTATTTCTGCTTTGGTTTGGTTGGTTTGGGTTCAATGGAGGCTCGGTGTTGAGCGCAGCTCCTGGGGTAGTATCCAAAGTATTTGTAACCACTTCCTTGGCTGCAGCCGCTGGAGCCTTCGGAGCTTTAATCGCTTCCTACTGGAAATTCAAATCTTATGATATTACCATGGTGCTCAACGGTATCCTTGCAGGATTGGTAGGTATCACGGCAGGCGCTGATCAGATGGGAGTCACAGATTCAATCATCATTGGATTTATTGGAGGAGCCTTGGTTGTATTTGCGGTGATTCTTTTTGACAAAATCAAAATCGACGATCCTGTGGGAGCGATTTCTGTACACCTTGTGGGTGGAATCTGGGGAACTCTAGCCGTCGGGATCTTTGGTGATTTGGCAGGATTAGGTCAGCTATATTCTCAATTTTTGGGCGTGGCGGCTGTAGGCTTATTCTGCTTCGCTACTTCTTGGTTGATTTTCTTCATTTTAAAGAAAACTGTGGGCATCCGTGTACCTGAAAAAGAAGAAATCGAAGGCCTCGACATCAACGAGCACAGCATGAGGGCCTATCCTGACTTTGCTACAAAAGACTAAAACCAAACCAACTTTCAACAAAAAGCCCCTTGGAATTGCTTCTTCGGGGCTTTTTTGATTTAATGGGATTGTGGGATTAAGAATAAGTTGGTTGAAAATAGCGATTTAGAATAGGCTGATACATGCTACCAAACATGTCGTAGCACCAGGTTTTAAATTCCTCCAGTTCAGCCGGAACCAGGTAACGAAGGCCTTTTCTCAACTCGCGTTCAAACAGGAATTTGTTGAAGCTGACTTTTTGCAAAATGGTCTTTACATATTCTAGCATATCGGAACTGATTTGGGTTTATTAACTGATTTTAAGTGTTCCAACGGGGTCAAATCCGAAGATGTTACGTTATTTTTGAAAGCTT
The DNA here is from genome assembly GCA_943370675.1 of Reyranella massiliensis 521. GTDB lineage: Bacteria > Bacteroidota > Bacteroidia > Cytophagales > Cyclobacteriaceae > Algoriphagus. The sequence continues at coordinate 4,650 of CALRRX020000182.1, forward strand.
TAACGCAGGAATTACCCTATTTTCGCATCCATGATCAAAACGACACTTCGTCTGGCTTTCGTATGCTTTGCCCTACTTCTGGTAAGTTTTTCTTACGGACAGGAAGTACAGATCGAATTGGGTCCTGATGAAATCGGACTAAACGAGACCTTTACCATCAAAGTCACCCTGTCTAATGACAAGATCAAATCCTACGATCAATTCCCGGAAATTCAGGGATTCCAAAAGCAGGGCATCTCTCAGTCCTCCTCGATGAACATCATCAACGGGCAGATGAGCAGCTCGAACAGCATTATCCAGTACTACAAACCCACTAGAAAGGGGCAGTTTACTCTTGGAAACTTTTCGGTATTGATCAACGGCGAATCTTACTCCTCTCCAGGCAAACGAATCAATGTCACAGATGCTGCGAGTACTCAAGGGCTAGGAGGAAATGTCTTTGATCCTTTTGCAGAATTTTTTGGAAGAACCGCCGAGGAGCCAGAATTTATCGAATTAGCAGACGATGCCTTCTTCTCAGTATCTGTGGACAAGGATGAAGTTTTTGCAGGAGAGGGTTTTACAGTGACGTTGGCATTTTTCATGTCAGAGCAAAACCAAGCTCCATTCCAGTTTTATGAAGCCGGAAAGCAATTGGATGCAGTCTTGAAAAAAATCAAACCCAACGGTGCTTGGGAAGAAAACTTCAACATCACTACCATCGACAATGAAATTGTAGAGATCAACGGAAAGAGGTGGAACCGCTTCAAAGTTTATGAGGCCACCTTCTTTCCTTTTTCAGAAGGTAGTATCGAAATCCCAAGAGTACCTTGGGAAATGATCAAATATAAAGTAGCGAAAAACCCCTCCTTATTTGGAGCAAATCGTCAAGAAGATTTCAAAACCTTCTACTCTGCCCCAAAAACCATCAAAGTCAAGCCTTTGCCACCACATCCTCTGAAAAACGAAGTATCGGTAGGTCTTTACCAGCTTCGAGAAAATATCAGTACCCTTGAAGCAACCACCGGTGAAGGTTTCAATTACAATTTTGGAATTTCCGGGGTGGGAAACATCAATTCGATCGCCGCACCAAAGCGACTGCCCGGTGCAAATTTCAGCACCTTTGACCCCAACGTCCGGCAGCAAATCAATCGTGGGTACGGCAGAGTATCTGGGATTAAAGAATTTAACTACTTCATCACTCTCAATGAAGCCGGGGAATACAACCTTTCGGACTACTTCAGCTGGATCTATTTTGACCCGATCAGAGGAGTCTATGACACGCTACAGCCTCAGGCAAAAATCATCGTGAGCGGCGACTCCAAAATCAACCAAGCCCTTTCGGGGCAACGACTTGGAGGCATCTATGACCGGATTGCTACAGAGAGCAATCAGTTTTCAAACGAGGAATATAAATACTATTTTTCCGCAGCGATCAACCTGCTTCTCCTTGGAGCAGTAGTACTCCTTGCGGTACTGATAATCAAAAAGAAATAATGGGGAATTCATTTGGAAGGCTTTTCAGAATCACCACGTTTGGTGAATCCCACGGAAAAGCTTTGGGTGCTATCGTAGAAGGTTGCCCTGCTGGCCTTGAAATCGATGAGGAAAAAATCCGCCTCGAAATGCAACGTCGGAAACCCGGACAATCCAAAATCACGACGCAGCGAAAAGAAGAAGACGAAATCGAAATCCTTTCGGGAGTATTTGAGGGAAAAGCTACGGGTACTCCTATCGGTATTGTGATCAAAAACGCAGATCAAAAAAGTAAAGACTATTCCCATATCGCGGAC
>CALRRX020000183.1:0-6400 GCA_943370675.1 Reyranella massiliensis 521
TGCAATTCTCAGGTAAGCTCCTCCTTTGGGAAGAATTCCTCGGACACAGCTTCCTTTTCTCCGATCAAAACCCAAACCTCCAAGTCTCACTCGCCGACCTCGCCTACATCATCTATACCTCAGGCTCCACCGGAAAACCAAAAGGCGTACTCCTCGAACACCGTGGACTCGCTAACCTAATCCCCGCTCAGACGCATCGCTTTGAAGTCACTCCTCAATCCCGTGTGCTTCAGTTTGCCTCCATCAGCTTCGATACCTCCCTCTGGGAAATACTCCTGCCTCTCGCTTCAGGTGCCACTTTGGTGCTAGCTAAGGCAGAACACCTCATGCTCGATCAGCCTCTTGCATATACCCTCAATACTTTTGGCATCACACACTTCACCGCGCCTCCTTCCGTACTGGCTTTGCTCGATCCCCTTGATTTTCCAGAGCTACAGGTCGTTGTTTCAGGTGGAGAAGCACTCCGGAAAGAAATCGCTCTCCGATGGGCGGCCCATTGCAAACTCTTCAATGCCTACGGACCCACCGAAGCTACCATTGAAGTCTCTGCCTCCTTTGTACTACCTAATTCCGAACGTATCGCTGTCGGCAAACCACTGCCAAATACCCAGTTCTACATCCTCGATCAGCAGGGACAACAGCTCCCCATCGGAATTCCGGGCGAGTTGCATGTCAGCGGTGCCGGTGTGGCTAGAGGATACCTCAATCAGCCTGAACTCACCGCCGAAAAGTTTGTCCCAAACCCATTTGCTTCGGGTGAACTCATGTACCGCACAGGTGACTTGGCTAGATGGCTGCCAAACGGAGAAGTAGAACACCTCGGAAGAATCGATCAGCAGGTCAAAATCCGCGGATTCAGGATCGAACTCGGAGAGATCGAAAGCGCACTCCTATCTTTTTCTGATCTGAAAGATGCCGTCGTCGCTGTCCGACAAAATGCTAACGGAGAGGATTTCCTCTGTGCCTATTACGTCTGTGATCAGGAAAAACCAAGCGCTGAGCTGCATGCCTTTTTAGCTTCAAGCCTGCCTGCGTACATGATCCCCGCAAGGTTCATGCACCTCGCCCAGCTTCCTCTCACTCCTAACGGAAAGGTGGACCGGAAAGCACTTCCCGATCCGGGCGATTCAATCAGTACGGGAGCAGTATTTGTAGCTGCGGAAACTGAAATGGATAAGAAGATCCTAAGGATTTGGGCCCAAACTCTGGGTATTAAAGCTGAGTCTATTGGAATGGCTGATGACTTTTTTGTCCTCGGAGGAAATTCATTGAAAGCCATTTCACTGTTGGGCCAAATTCAAAATCAGTTCAAAACCCAAATACCTGTCCATATTCTTTACCAAAATCCAATACCAAAAGGTCTATCCACTTATTTAGACGAGGTAAAAACTTTGCCCAGTTTGCTTGATTCCCATTTGATCTCTTTGCAACCCAATGGATCAAAAACTCCCTTGTTCATCGCTCCGGGTATTGAAGGTAAAAGCTATTACCTATTCGAATTAGCCAACGCAATGGAAAAAAATCAGCCCGTATTTGGCTTTCAACAAATAGGTCTATTGGAAGGCGAAGTGCCTCTTGAAACCATAGAAGAAATAGCCGTTTTCAATATTCACTTGATGAAAAAAATCCAAGCGCATGGTCCTTATAAGTTAGCAGGGCATTCTATGGGAGGCTGGGTTGTGATGGAAATGGCAAACCAACTGCAAAAACAAGGTGAATCAGTGGAATTTCTCGGATTAATAGATTCTTACAGTCCAAAAGTCCTTGCAGGTCTGGGAGGATTTCCAATTTATTTTCAAGAAAAAGGTCTAAATGATCTGCTTTTACTTGTCGATCGACTGGTAGAAAATCAAGTCAAAAATTTAGACTATGAGGATCTCAGAGAAAAACTTTCACAAACTTCTTCAACTAAAAGCGCAGCCTTGGTTCATCATTGGGCAGTACAACATGCTCTTATTCCAGAATCATTTTCCAAAGATGAACTAGAAAGATGGGCGATGCTGATCGGCACAAATAGCCGGATAAGCTATAAACCAAAGAAATCTACTCAAGCCATAACGCTGTTTAAAGCTGCTTTAAACGAACTTGAAGATTTCACTATCCCCTATTGCCTAGGTTGGTCAGCCAAAGTAAAATCCAATTTCAGAATCATGATTACACCCGGAAATCATTTCAATATGATGCAGTATCCTCATGTGGGCTTCTTGGCAAAAGCCATCCAAGAATGCTTGGCAGGCACTGAGATTGAATCCGAATACTTGATCAAAGCATAGCGAATGGTCAGAAAATCCTCAGTAAAAGCCTGAACTATCAATCAATTTTTACAATAAACTCATAAGGTCAGAGCTTAAAAAACTGTCAAATCAAAACGCTAAACGATCGATAGAATGACAGTTTTTGGGCCAATAATTTCATCAGCAACTACACAACCATCTAGACATTTTCCAATCCTATGAAAAGGAATCTATTTACCCTTACCTTATTTACTTTCATATCTATTTTTCTGTTGGGAGCAGTGAATGCGCAGCAATCCTTTTCAAGTATAAAAGGACAAGTAAATGACTCTGACGATCAGCCGGTATTATTTGCAAATGTAGTCCTCTATGCGGCTGGAGATTCCAGTGTAGCAAAGGTTGGGTATACTGCTGAGGATGGAAGCTTTATCCTTTCTGACCTCGAATCAGGGAAATATTGGCTAAAAGTCAGTTTTGTAGGATTAAAACCCTATCAGAGTGCTGTGTTTGATTTGGGGAAAAACATGATCCTCCCTTTGGAAGAAATAAAGTTGGAAACCTCAGAGAATGAACTTGACTTGGTAGTGGTAGAGAGTCAAGTTCCGGTTTTGGAAGTAAAAAAAGACCGTATCGTCTTCAATGTTGACCAAAGTATCAATTCTGGGGGTATCAGCTCTTTGGAGCTACTCCGCAAGTCTCCCAACGTTTTTATTGATAATTCCGGCAACATCCGATTGATGGGGAGAAGCGGAGCGATGATTTCAATCAATGGAAAAATCTTGCCTTTGACGGGAGAAGATCTAGCCTCGTACCTTCGATCCCTTCAAAGTAATCAGATTGAAGCAATTGAACTTTTGACCGATCCTGGGGCTCAGTTTGACGCCAACGGAACATCAGGGATTATCAACATTCGTTTAAAAAAAGATGCTGAATTAGGGGCAAATGGCACATTCAGTTCTGGATATTCCATTGGAATCAAATCGCGGTATAACACCTCCCTGTCAGGCAACTATCGAAACAAGAAATTAAATCTCTATGGCTCTTATGGATTTAATGGCTATGAGGATCCTTACCGCGAGGAAGTTTCCATCCAACAAGGTGAGCAGTTTGTAAACTTGGTGGGGAATGGAAATTTTGACCTTAAGATTCATTCCCTAAAAGGTGGAATTGACCTCAACTTGTCTCCAAACAGTATGCTTGGATTTTTGGCTACAGGAAACTTTACCAATGGCAATTGGACCGTTTCAGATCGAGCCAGGTTTGGAACGATTCAGGATGGAAATGTGGAAGGACAACTTTGGGCGGAGAGTAGAACCAAGATAGATCGAACCGATCTGTCTTTCAACCTCAATTACCGATATGAAAATAAGAAAGGAACTGTCCTCAACGTGGATGCTGATTATGCCTACTATGAAGACCTTCAGAACAATACTCAGCCAAATGAAATTCGAGATCCCTCCGGTTCAACACTCATCTCAACTTTGAATTATTTCACTGATTCTCCTACAAAAATAGATATCAAGACATTCAAGGTTGATTTTGAGCAGCCACTTGGAGAAGGAAAGCTAAGTGCAGGATTAAAATTCTCGGATATTCGTTCGGACAATGTGTTCGATTTTTTTCAGGAAGAAAAAGGGGACCTAATTCTAGACCCTGTACGATCAAATACGTTTTTTTACGAGGAAAAAATCAACGCAGGATACCTTTCCTATTCGGTCAACTTTGGAGAGAAATTCAGTATTGTTTCAGGTCTCAGAACAGAACATACGCGCTCTGTCGGAGATTTACAAGACCAACAAAACATTGGAAATGAAACAATAAAGCGGAATTACCTGGACTTTTTCCCCTCTTTGACCATGGAATATTCCCCCAGCGAAATCCACAATTGGTCGCTCAGTGCCAACCGAAGAATCAATCGACCGAATTACACGAGATTAAACCCCTTTCAGATTTTACTCAATCAACTATTCTACATGCAAGGGAATCCCTTTTTGCTTCCCGAATATGCAACTGCAGCTACGCTAGGGCACACTTTTAAAAGCACTTTGGCCTCCTCGTTTACCTACAGCCAAGTCAAAAATCTAATGACAGAATTATACCTCCCCGGCGAAGGCGATATCAGTATATACTCCTATGTGAATCTGGATGACCAATACCAATACACGCTTAACTTCAGCGCACCCCTGAGTGTAGCGGAGTGGTGGGAAGCTTATGGCTCACTAACTGCATTTTTCATCAAAAATAAGGCAGAACTAGCTGGTATCCGATTTGACAACCAAGCAACTTCCCTCAATTTTTCACTCCAAAACACCTTCACACTCCCAAAATCCTACTCACTGGAGTTAACTGGATTTTACAATTCCCCAACCCTTTGGGGTGTCAATCAAAGATTGGGAACCATCTGGACCGTAGATGTGGGAGCAAAAAAATCGATTTTAAAAGATTTGGGATCCATTTCAATTGGAGTTTCAGACATCTTTAGGACTAATGTTTGGCCTTCCATGAGTGATTCCCCGATCATTTTTGTAAATGAATTCAGGAGAGATGACACCAGGAGATTCTTAGTTTCCTTCACTTACAACTTTGGCAACAATACCCTCAAAGGATCAAGAAGCCGTGAGACCGGAATTGAGGAGGAAAAATTGAGAACAAACTGATGGAACGGACTGCATCTCTGGAGGTATCTTCACAGCCTAAAGGATTTAAGGAAGATGCCAAGCTAACCTTGAAGTTAGGTTGGCCAATTATTTTGAGTGAACTGACTCAAGTGGCCTTACCCATCATCGATGGAGTGATGGTGGGTTCTATCGATAGTAATCAATTAGCCGCGGCAGCTCTGGTGAGCAATTTAATTTCTATCCCTGTTATCTTTTGCTTAGGCGTACCTATGGCGATTTCGCCGCTTGTGTCAGCAGCCATTGGAAATTCAGATTACAAATCCCCACTGCATCTACTCGTAAATGGGATGTTTATTGGCGGGATCATTTCTTTGGTTTTTTCCTTAGTGTTTCAATTTGGAAGTGGGGTTGTTTTCCATTTAGGCCAACAGACTGAAGTAGCCCGAGTGGCACAGGATTATTTGGTGATTATTGGTTGGCGCTTGATTCCTTTAACCATGTTTATGGCAGCCACGCTTTTTGCCGAAGGACTAGGAGAAACAAAACTGATGATGGTCATTAACTTCATCACCTTGCCCTTGAATGTCTTTCTCAACTACTTGTTAATTTTTGGGAATTGGGGGTTGCCTGCTTTGGAACTGAAAGGTGCAGGCTACGGAACTTTGCTTACCCAAGTGATCTCGTTGATCATCTTTATCGTGGTCATCCTGAGGTCTGATAAATTTTTGGAATATCGGTCGGACCTTACACATGCTTTCCGGATTAAATTTTCACGTGTTAAGGAAATCCTAAAAATCGGAATACCTACTGGAATTCAGATTTCGCTTGAGAGTGGTGCATTTGCTTTTTCAGGTTTGATGGCTGGCTGGTTGGGAGTACAGCAGCAGGTAGCACACCAAATTGGGATCTATATTTCATCCCTTACCTACATGATTTCCATTGGCATCTGTACGGCAGGATCTATTCGAGTAGCATTTTATTTTGGTAAAAAAGACTGGACTTCCCTTTTCTTCACCGGCAGGTCTACTGTTTTTTTGGCACTTATCTTTGGACTTACTTTCTCTCTCTTCCTTATAGCTGGATATTCATTTATCCCATCTTTTTTCACCAAAGAATTGGAAATCATTGAGTTGGCCAAAATAGTATTGCTCATGACTGCAATCTTTCAACTTTCGGATGCACTGCAGGCTACTTCTGCCGGAATCCTCCGGGGAATCCAAGATGTAAAGGTTCCAACCTACCTATCCTTGATCGCCTATTGGGGAATTGGCATCCCGGTAGGTTATCTTTTTGCCTTTATCTTGGAATGGGGAATTGCCGGATTGTGGACAGGCTTGATTTTGGGTTTATCCTTCAATGCCATTCTTTTGACCATTCGTTTTTTTAGAAAAGTGGCTCAGATGAAAATCGCTTCACTTTCCACTTGACAGTATTATCATGGTTTACCTTCAATTTACCTCAGTATTTGAACCCTTACCTCAAACAGTGTTTGAAAACTACTTGGTGGAGCTACCTGAAAGCATGCAAAAAACCATCCGCCAGTATCGA
>CALRRX020000184.1:0-6328 GCA_943370675.1 Reyranella massiliensis 521
AATCAGGGCGCTGACACCTTTGTGTACCGAACTCACGACAGTCCGGATTTGGATCGACTGGAGACTTTCTCTGGCTTTGCGAAGCGATTTGGCCATCAGATGGACGTGACCAACGTGCAGAAAATCTCCGCTGCGCTTAATAAACTCATGGACGAGATTCAGGGTAAACCCGAGCAAAACGTCCTCGAGCAACTTGCGATCCGAAGTATGGCCAAAGCCAAATACACCACCGAACCGAAAGGTCACTTTGGCTTGGCTTTTCCTCATTATACCCACTTCACCTCTCCTATCCGCAGATACCCGGATATGATGGTGCATCGACTGCTGGAGCACTACCTCGAGGGAGGAAAATCTCCTGAGGCCGAATCATGGGAGCAGAAATGTGTGCATTCCTCAGAGCGGGAAAAGCGAGCAGCAGATGCCGAGCGAGCCTCTATCAAATACAAGCAGGTTGAATACATGTCCCTTGCCGAGCAGAAGGATTACGAAGGAATCGTCAGCGGCGTAACCGAGTGGGGAGTCTTTGTGGAGATCACCGAAACCAAGTGTGAAGGCATGATCCGAGTTCAAGACATGGACGACGATTACTATGAATTTGACGAAAGAAACATGCGTCTGATTGGGACAAGAAGTAAAAAAATGATCACTTTGGGTGACAAAGTAATGGTCAGAGTAGTTAACACCGATATCGACCGACGAACCATCGATTTGGAATTTGCAGATAATGACAGAAAAAAGTCTCGCCCACGCGCTTTTAACTAAGCTAGAACAGCACATCACCACCCATTCTTTCGGAGAATCACCCACCGAACTTTACGAACCGATCACCTACATCATGAGCCTGGGAGGCAAGCGGATCCGTCCGCTGCTTTCTCTGTTGGCCTATGGGATCTATGGAAAAAATCCAGAGGAAATTCTAAGTCAGTCCGCTGCGGTGGAGGTATTTCACAACTTCACCCTGATGCATGACGACATCATGGACAATGCCCCACTGCGAAGAGGCAATGCAACCGTACATGAAAAGTGGAATGCCAACATTGCCATTCTTTCCGGAGACGTGATGCTCGTGAGAGCCTATGATTTGCTCTTGGGTACAGACCCAAAGTTGCTCACTGAGGTGATCCGCCTATTCAATAAGACAGCGGCCGAAGTCTGCGAAGGACAGCAGTTTGACATGAACTTCGAGACTTACGAGACCGTCCACGAAGACGAATACATCAACATGATCCGTCTGAAAACAGCCGTGTTGTTGGGTTTTGCCCTTCAGCTTGGGGCGGTTTTGGCTGGGGCTGAAAAGGAAGATGCGCAGAAGCTTTATGAATTTGGAGTAAATATCGGTGTGGGATTCCAGCTGAAAGACGACCTGCTCGATGTCTATGCCGATCAGGCCAAATTCGGTAAGCAGGTAGGCGGAGATATCATTTCAAATAAGAAGACATTCCTCTTGATCAAGGCACTGGAATTAGCTCAGGGAGAGGATTTGGCAGTATTGAATCATTGGCTTTCGCTGAAGGAATTCGACAAAGTCGAAAAGGTGAATGCCGTGAAAGCGATCTATGAGAAACTCGGCATTCGCAGCCTGACAGAAGCCAAGATGCAATCCTACTTTGAGGCAGGATTCAGCCAATTTGAAGGCCTGCACTTCAAAAACGAAGAATACTATCAGGCCCTGTACGCCATCACCCAAGACCTGATTCACCGGGAGAGATAAGCCATGGAATTGACTTTGACCACCTTGATCATTGGGATCACGGCGATTACCAGCATCCTCGGATTCAACCGTCCCGATCTACTCGATCGATGGATGTTTATCCCCTATCGGATCAAAAACCGAAACCAATGGGATCGGTTTATCCTTTCGGGTTTTATCCACAAGGATTACATCCACCTGCTGTTTAACATGTTCACCTTTTACTTCTTCGGGGGAGTGGTGGAAATGTTTCTCAGGTACCAGTATGGTCAGGGCTTGGGAGGATTCCTGTTTGTAGCCTTCTACCTCTTGGGGATCGTCATTTCAGACATTCCCACTTACCTCAAATACCAAGAATCCAGGTATTACCGAGCCTTAGGCGCATCAGGAGGGACATCTGCCACGGTATTTGCGAGTATTGTGATCATGCCCCTTTCCGACATCTGCCTGTTTGGGATCATTTGCCTTCCCGGATTTATCCTTGGAGGCTTGTTTTTGATCTATTCCTATGTCAAGGGCAAGCAAGACAGTGACGGCATCAACCACGACGCCCACCTGTACGGAGCGATCTTTGGAATTGCCTTTATTCTAATTCTTTCCCCATCCAGTGCGGGGATGTTTTTGGAGCAGATTAAAGGGTTTAGGTTGTTTTAGGGAAACAAGAGAAATCACTTTTACTATTTCCCTCCCGACCACTATTACAGAGACTGGATGGAATTTGCCCGCCATTCAGGCGGTCCCTACGCTGAAATCTTCCAATGGAAGATTTTATAACGTCTTGGCCTCCCCACATATCTTTACCAATTTACAATAGGAGACATCTAAGCCGTAGTCTGTGTCCTCACGGACCAATAAGGTACTGATGAAATGAATTGCAAACCGATTTTCATTGCGCTAGCGCAAAATTCATTTTCCGAATCGATGATTCTGCGGCAGCGCTGTAGTCTTCTTTGCTATTCTGAAACCCAAATTTGAAAAGCTGGGCTAGTATAAAACGAGCCCTTAATTAGTCCTTGTCGGTGCAAACGATCACTTACCGTGAAAACTCATATATTTAAGTATGTTTTCACGATAAATAGGAGGGAGGAAAATGATAAACCAAACGACAAAAGATAGAATTGAAGCATTATGCAACCAATATATCAAGATGGCAAAAGGCAATGAGACTTTGCTGAAGGAAATAGCCCTTGCCGAAATTCCTGAAATGGTTTACAACTCAAATGCCATCGAAAACTCCACACTTTCCTTAGAAGACACCGAAAAGATTCTATCGGGAGGCATTTTACAACGCAAAGTGACTGTCCGTGAAATTTACGAAGCTAAAAATTTGGCAAAACTTACCGAAACCCTGTTAGAAAAAAACGAATCAAAACTCGGCATCAATCTCATTTTAAGTTTGCACAAAACCTTACTCACTGACATTGACGATACCATTGCCGGTCGTTTTCGAAGGGATAAAGAATGGGTGCGAGTGGGTAATCACTTGGGAGCAAATCCCCAGTTTGTGCCTACACTTGTGCAAGAGTTGGTAGATCAATACAATCAGAATAAAATCCTCTATTTTTTGGATGCCATCGCACACTTTCACGCAGAGTTTGAAACCATTCATCCATTTGTTGATGGCAATGGAAGAATGGGCAGAGTGCTTATCAACTTACAGTTAATGAACATAGGTTTGCCGCCAATTATCATTCAAAACAAAAGCAAACTCACCGAATACTACCCGCTATTTACAAAGTACCAGACCACCATGAAATTTGGAGGTTTTACCGGTTTATTTGCATTGCTGCTGCAAGAAACTTTGAACAAACGAATAAGCATACTGACTGCGAAAAAAATAATTCCGCTTTCCATATGGGCTTCGCAAAATGGCATAAAACCAAACGTCGCTGCCAACAAAGCCAAAAGGCAAACCATTCCCGCCTTTCGCATCCGAGAAAAATGGATGATTGCTCAGGAATATAATCCAAGTGAAAGTTGAAAATTAGGATAAAATGCATTGATGAATAAATCGGATGATCAGTATCTATCCTAGCCTTAATCCCTTTCTTCTACAATCAGAAAGGAAATCATTTCCTGACATAGTATTGAGTCGACCCAATATCAGTGATAAATTTCAGTGAATCCGAGGACACTTCATACTGATACTCAATGGCTGTCTCGTCAACGGTTACTGTTAAAATACTATTGCTTAAAGTAGATCAAGTTGCTTTTGGGATTTGTGTGTAGTCCAAGGGCTTCCTATATCCGTTCTCCTTAAATACATCTCGGATCATTTGCAAATCATACACCACCAACCCATTTTTCATGAATGAGGTAATGTAAGCTTTTTTGGTAAGAATATTATCCTTTTCGGCTTTTCCAGTGCTATCCTTGGAAAGGTAACAAACCCAATTACCTATAATTCTCGGATCCAATGAATCCGTATTAGCTTCTTCAAAAAAAGTTTGAACTATATTCCGCTTAGGAGAGGCTATTCGCTCAAATAGGGTACAGTAACTTATTCCTTCCAGTTCAAAAGCAAGGGTCAAAAGACTGGAATCCTCGCTGAGTTCGGCACAAACAGTAAGATCCTCTCCCTCGTTTTGAGGGAGAGGAAATGTTAATTTCCCATTTGAGATTTGGCCGATAACCTGAATAGATTCTTTTTCGGATAGAAATAGTTTGATAAGGGTATGTCCAGCTTGCTCTTCGATAATTAGCAGGTTTTTATCGGTCACCAAACTCCCTTGATAAGCTCCATTGAAGCCTTGAGCATGGGAATTAGCTATCAGTAAAAAAATAATCCAAAAAAGAATATCAGAGGTTTCATGGGCTAAGTTTTTATATACAGCTAAGTTACTTTCACCTTAATAAACATAATAAACAACTGTTAGTCTACCTAATTTTTAAAAGATAAAAAATAGATTTATATCGCCTTTATTATCATTAATTTATTTCTCCGTCTTATCCGATGATATTTTTGGAGCAGATTAAGGGGTTTAGGTTGTTTTAGGGAAACAAGAATATCCAAAAAATTAGACCTTCGAGGTTTTGAAAACCTCAAAGGTCAAAAAAAAGCCTCCAGAGTGATCTGAAGGCCTTTTGCATTACTTTTTGATTTCCAACTTGGTTTTCATTTCCTCAATATTGAGGAGTCTGGAAATCTGCTCCCGCTCCAGTTTCCGGAATCGGGCGAGCTGCACATCGATTTGCTCAGTCAGCTCTTTTCTCACTTCCTCAGATTGATCGGTTGGCTTGTAATCTCCATTTCCGACCACGCTGCTCAGGTGAGCCAGTTTGTTGTTCAGTCGAATCGGATAGTTTAGCGGATCTTGACCACTTCGGTTTTTGGTCTGATAAAGTGTCTCTTCGATTTCCTGCATTTCAGCTTTGATGGCTTCCAGATTTTCAGGTTTGGACGAAAGCGAATCCAATTCGGATCGATAAGCTCTGATCAGTTTAATTGCTTGGTGAGTTTCTGTGATCTTTTCTCGGATAGCCATCAAATAATTGTACTGCGCTACTAGATCTTCCTGTGAAGATTCATAACGTGGATCTGCCAAGACCTTGAAACTTTGCTCCTGCGCTTGTCCATCCACGGTCATTTTCACTTTGTAAGTTCCAGGGACAACCTTAGGTCCACGTAGATTGGCTGCCCACATGATCAGTCCGTCAAAGCCTTCGGCATTTTCTACTCTCAGGTTCCAGTTGAATTCACCCGCACCTTCTTTGACTTTCAGTGTATCCCCATTTACCCCTTTGGTAGAGAACCAGCGGATGCGCTGATTTTTTTCATCAAAGAATTCGATTTTCAATTCCTGCTTTGGTTTTTCCTTTAGGAAATAATACACCAAAACACCACCAGGACGGTTGGAACCGTTGGTCAGGCTGCTTCGCTTCACGCCATCGATTCGGTAAGAATCCTGAGGCTTGTACAGATGAAAGGCCTTACTCGCAATTCCTGGCTCTGCCTGATGCAGTACCGTCAGGTCATCAATGATCCAGAAAGACCGACCCTGAGTAGCAGCGATCAGGTTATTTTCTTTGATAGTCAAATCTGTAATTGGTACGATCGGTAGATTCAACTGAAGCGAATGCCAGCTAGCGCCGTCATCCTTGGAGTAATACATGCCAGTCTCAGTACCCGCATAGAGCATTCCTTTTTTCACAGGATCAGCTCTTACCACTCGAGTAAAATGCTCCGCGTCAATGCCTGAAACGATCTTCGTCCAAGTTTTTCCATAATCCTTCGTCTTGTAGAGATAAGGTGCAAAGTTGCCACTCTTGTAGCCAGTTGCCGCGAAATAAGCCTCTCCTGCCTCAAATGGACTTGCCTCGATCGAGTTGATCTGAAGCCACTCAGGCATATCTTTCGGAGTTACATTTTGCCATGTTTTACCATTATCCGTGGTCACATGCACTAATCCATCATCCGAACCAGCCCAGATGACACCTTGCTTGACTGGAGATTCTGCCGCTGTGAAAATGGTCGCATAGTATTCTACAGAGGTATTGTCTTTGGTAATCGGACCACCTGATGGACCGAGTTTGCTCTTGTCATTTCGGGTCAAGTCAGGAGAAAAGACCTCCCAGCTTTGGCCTTCATTGGTCGAGCGGTGAAACTGATTACTGGTGGTGTATAGCAGCTTTGGATTA
>CALRRX020000185.1:0-6326 GCA_943370675.1 Reyranella massiliensis 521
TCCCCCAATCCATCAAATGGATCTATCAATTCCCCATAGTTGGATGGATTTAAAGAAATAGCCATGGCATTTATGGTAAAATCTCTACGTTCGAGGTCTTCCAACAGCGTACCATCTTCCACGATTGGCTTGCGGGATTCTAATCGATAAGATTCTTTTCTTGCACCCACAAACTCCAATTCCCAATCTTGGAGTTTGAGCATGGCTGTTCCAAAATTCTTAAAAACCGAAAGTGGTACATATTCTTCGTAAGTGCTTGCCACCTCTTGGGCTAGCTGAATTCCACTTCCTACACAAGTAAAATCAATATCCTTACTGGGTCTCCCAAGGATTAAATCACGCACATATCCACCCACTACGTAGGTTTCCAAGCCTAAGCGTGTTGAAACATTGGCCACTCGTTGGAAAACCTCATGCTCATCAAGACGGTCTTTTAGATTCATCCCTTCATGATTTTCACTTCCCCTTCTGGCCCGAGAAAAAGTTCTTTTGTAGAGGGCGCCAAAAGTGGGAATTTTTTTTCAGTTGCAAAGTCAGCGATAGTTTCCTTCCCTATTCCTAAAATAACAGGCTGTGAGATCTGGAAAAGCAACTTATTCCATTCAGGATCCCGGATCACTGAAAACCGAACAAGTCCGTTAATTACAGGTCCGTTTTTGAGAAGTTTATTTACTGGACTATGATAGATCGTAGGCTTCGATGCAAATTCTACGATATCGAGGGAAACCTCTGAAAACGGCTCACAAATCGACCTGATCTGGAAAAGATCAAACAACAAATACGTCCAATCCGCCCCCATATCCTTGTTCCACAATTCTGGTTTCAGAATGGTAAGATTGAGACCATTTCCTTCCTTGATGACCATCTTTCCACTTTCTCGAAAAGACTTTGTTAATAAAATAGGGTCCAATGCATGTTAATATTTACCACAAAATTAAAAATATTATCCGGCCTACCGAGGTAAACTTTACTTGGATGAACCACTTTGAGAATAAACTATTAAAAACTTTATAGATGAATTAATCGAAAAAAGATAGAAATGAGAACTTGACAAAAAACAAAAAGGCAGCTAGAAGCTGCCCTTTCGTTTTCTTTGGTCTGAGTAATTAACCTCTCAACCAGTTAATAAAAGTTTGATAACCTACTCCAATCTCTCTAGCAAAAGCTGCTTTTGTTTTCTTGCCTGCTGCTTCTACTTTTTTCCACTCTTCTACGATCTTATTTTTCTCAGAATCAGAGAAAGATCTTCTCTTTCCTCCTGACTTTGCAGCAGCGCTACCACTCAATGCAGCGATCAAATCATTTAGATCACTCAAAAATTTACTATCTGTTAAGTACAAACCTGCAGATTCCAATTTCTTAATTACTTCATCTTTTGGATTAACTGGAGTCACTGCAATACCTCTCGCCGCAGCTTCATGAAGATCGATTTTCTTTCCTTCAGCTGTCACATAAATAAATCCATCGGCTCTCTTTAGATCTACAATGGATTCTTTAATTAGTTCTCTCATTTTTTTTACAATTTATTTGACAATAAAAATCATTGCAATATAAAAATAGAAAATCCATAATTGAAAAATTAATGAAGAAAATATGTTAAAATAAACCAATCGGAAGAAATGGTATTTCAAATGGCACTTTCTGATCTAGGATAGAATTCCTATAATCTGAACTTTACTCTTTACAAAAATTAGACATGGAAAACCTTCTTGAAGGAAGCTATTCTTATATAATTTCAATCAATTGAGGGAATAGGTGTTTAACCAATTTTGAATGAGGTTTTTTATCTTAAATTCTTTAGAGATCCTGTTGTAATAAGTTTTCTCAAGTTGTTTGTCACGAAACTGTGTTTTGTATGCTCCTAAGTCCAATTCCTCCAATAAATTCTCAAGCATATCCATAAAAGAGTCAAATAGGGGAAGTGAATGGGCGGATTGTTCTAAATCAGGAAGACAGGAAGGAACCTGATCAAAAAACTCCTGTGTTGAGGCGAAAGAATATCTAAAACCACCATTTTGCTCCATGCGAAAAAGAACTATTGATCCGTTGTCATTTGTGAGCGTTGCGATTTGATCAATCTGATCGTTCATTGCAATATCTTCCAAAAGTGCTTCCAATAAGAAACAAACAAATCCCCTCCATTTCTTTAAGATCTTTTTGTTTATCTCGCTTGATTCAAAATATTCATTTTCTTTTTTATGAATTTCTAAATCAAGTTTTCTGTTTTTAATAAGTTTTTGCAATTCAAAAAAGTCTCCATCCAAATTATCACTCAAAGGCCAATAACAAAGTAGAGATTTCTTGTTCACTACTATTTCATCAAATACTTCTGAATAAATCTGATTAATGACCTGAACATCTTCTTCATATTTAGTCCAATCCAATTTGGAAAATAAAACCATAGGGTCAAGTTCATACCATTGGCTATAATGTAACGACAGGTGATTGGAATCACTTAGATAATCTGTCAAAATAATTCTTTGCTTATTTACTCTCATGACCATTTTATTAGTTAGTGATTGGTTTTTAAATTCTTCTCAAATTGGTTTTCCACCTTCTGACCTATTAGGTAAGCATCCTGTTAAGTGGAAAATTCCCCTGTAAATCATGATGCTAAACTATTACTGGCAGATTAAAATAAAAATTATTTGACACATATTGTCACAGGTTATTTTAAATCCCAAATTCTTAAAAAATTGAAGCTAGGTCATACCTATCCCAAAATTCACCAAAGTAAAACCAAGGCTAATCGGGAATTTTCCCTAATTTTGAGCCCCATAAGAATCCTACTCAAAATCATCCCGGCACACCATTCTTATGGCTTCATCCACTAAGTACATTTTCATTACAGGAGGCGTCACTTCCTCATTAGGCAAAGGAATCATCGCTGCTTCGCTAGGCAAGCTCCTCCAAGCCAGAGGTTTAAGTGTAACCATCCAAAAATTTGATCCTTATCTTAACATCGATCCGGGGACACTGAATCCTTACGAGCACGGAGAATGCTACGTCACAGAAGACGGGGCCGAAACCGACCTTGACTTGGGTCATTATGAGCGCTTTCTGAATGTAGCGACATCTCAAAGTAACAACATCACTACGGGTAGGATCTATAACAATGTAATTACCAAGGAGCGAAAGGGGGAGTTTTTAGGAAAAACAGTGCAGGTAATCCCGCACATCACCGACGAAATCAAAAGTAACTTTTACAAGCTCGGTCAGGACGGCAAGTACGATGTAGTCATCACTGAGATCGGCGGCTGCGTGGGAGATATTGAATCTCTACCTTTCATCGAGGCTGTCAGACAAGCAAGATGGGATTTGGGACCGGGAAATTTCCTGGTAATTCATCTCACACTAATTCCCTATCTAAAAGCAGCAAAAGAACTTAAAACCAAACCTACCCAACACTCTGTCAAGCAGCTGTTGGAGGCTGGTATTCAACCAGACATTTTGGTTTGCCGCACTGAGCATCCGCTTCCAGCTGAGGTAAAGAAAAAACTGGCTCTTTTTTGCAACGTGCAACTAAACAGTGTCATCGAGGCTATGGATGCTGAATCGATTTACGATGTACCTCTCTTGATGAAAAAAGAGAAGCTGGATGAGCGAGTTCTTTCCAAATTGAAACTCACCTCCAAGTCTCCTTTGGACCTGGAAAACTGGAAGGACTTCTTAGGAAGATTGAAAAATCCTACGCAAGAAGTGCATATCGGATTGATAGGAAAGTACGTCTCACTTCCTGATGCGTACAAGTCCATCATTGAATCATTTACCCATGCCGGGGCTGCCGTAGAATGCAAAGTAAATCTAACGCTCATTTCTTCTGAAGAGATCAATTCTGATAATTACCAAACCAAACTAGGTGACTTAGATGGTATTTTGGTCGCTCCTGGATTTGGAGAAAGAGGATTTGAAGGAAAAATCCAAACAGTCAAATATGCACGAGAAAACAAGGTTCCTTTCTTTGGAATCTGCCTTGGGATGCAAGTTGCCGTCATCGAATTTTCCAGAAATGTATTGGGTCTTAAAGGAGCAAACTCCACTGAAATGGACCCTAATACTGCTTTTCCGGTAATCGGACTAATGGAGGAGCAAAAGAAAATAGATCAAATGGGTGGAACTATGCGCCTTGGTTCGTATGCTTGCGACCTCAAAAAAGGAAGCAAAGCGGCAATAGCTTATGGCAAAACCAAAATACAAGAACGCCACAGACACCGCTACGAATTTAACAACGACTATTTAGATCAATTGGAATCAAAAGGACTAATAGCCTCTGGAAAAAATCCCGAAACAGGATTGGTTGAAATTGTAGAACACAAAAATCATCCTTGGTTTGTGGGCGTTCAATTTCATCCAGAATATAAAAGTACCGTATTAAACCCACAGCCCTTGTTTGTCAAATTCATCCAAGCGGCCATTGACAATAAAAAAGTGTAATCGGTTGATCTCCCATCAGCCATGAAGTGAAAAAGTATGGATAGAAATCAAGCAACAGGTTTGATTCTTTTTGCAGCGGTCATTTTGATTTACTCGATATTCTTTGCGAGTGGTCCGGAAATCCCGCCTACTGAGGAAACTAAAACCACACAAGTAGAATCAAGCCCTGCCTCTACCCCCTCGACTGCCAATGAGGTTGTGCTCCCGGATAGCCTTGTGAACGCACAAAAAGCAGCCAAATATGGAGTGCTTGCACCTCTCACTCTAGGGGAAGAAAAAGAAGAAATACTAGAAAATGATCTGGTAAAAATCACTGTTTCGACCAAAGGTGGACAAATAAAAGAGGTCCTGCTCAAGAACTATTTCAGTTGGAAAGAGGAGCCCTTAAAGATTTTTGAGGCGGGCAATTCGACCATGTCTTTCTCCACAGAGACTCGCTTTGGGACCTTTGACCTTAGCGACTTTTTCTTTTCTCCCGCACTTTCTTCAGAAGAAGTAGAAGGTGTAAAAACCCAGATTCTAACACTTACTGCCGGATCTGAATCCGGTCAAATCATTCAGAAACTGAGCTTATCAGAGGGTAGTTATGTAGTAGAAAAATCATTTGAGGTAAAGAATTACCAAGATGTATTCACCGGTAAAACTCTTCAAGTCGAATGGACGGACAAGATAAGATCTCAAGAAAAGGATCTTGCTGAGTCAAGAAGAAAGACGCAAGTAAACTACTACCTCGCCGACGGTACTTATGAAAATCTAGGATTGAGTGATGATCCTGAGGAGGCCGCTGTAGAAGAGCCTGTGAAATGGATTGGTTTCAGTCAGCGATTTTTCACTGCTGGTATCATTGCAGATTCGATATTTCAAAATGTAAAATTGGCGCAAAGCACTCCGGCAGACTCTGCCTTTGTGCGGGATATGACAGCCTCTTTGGCTATTCCATTGGAAAATGGCAAGGCAGATTTCTCCTACTACTTCGGCCCTGATCAATACAAAACACTCAAAGCAGTCACTGATGGATTTGAGGAAAATGTAGACATGGGTTACTTCTTTGTCAGCTGGGTCAATAAGTACATCGTGGTACACCTATTTGAATTTTTAGAGAAATACTTCAGCAGCTACGGAATCATCATCATCATCATCGTCTTGCTTATCAAATTGGCCCTGATGCCTTTGACTTATAAGTCTTATATAGGCATGGCCAAAATGCGAGTAATCAAGCCGGAAATTGATGAGTTGAAGGAAAAGTATGGCGATGACGCTACCAAGATGCAACAAGAGCAGATGAAGCTCTTCTCCCAACTCGGAGTCAGTCCGATATCGGGATGCTTGCCCCTCTTACTTCAGATGCCTTTCTTGTTTGCGATGTTCTTCTTTTTCCCAAATGCGATCGAACTTCGGCAGGAATCATTCCTTTGGGCAAAAGACCTTTCTACTTACGATGAATTCATCAAACTACCTTTTACCATTCCTTTCTATGGTGCACATGTAAGTTTGTTCACCCTCTTGATGACTGTTTCGCAGATTGTGTACACCCATTTCAACAATCAGCTGACTACCGCTACTGGTCCTATGAAAAATCTCGGCTACATCATGCCGGTGATGTTCATGTTTGTACTTAATTCCTATCCTGCAGGACTAAGCTTCTACTATTTTGTGTCCAACATGGTCACTTTTGGTCAGCAGGCGTTGATCAAGCTATTTGTAGATGATGCCACCATCAGACAAAAAGTAGAGGAAAACAAACTCAAAAATGTGAATAAAAAGAAGTCGAAGTTCCAACAGCGATTGGAAGATGCGATGAAGGCAGCTGATGCCAACAAGAAAAAATAATCAAAAACTGGAGTCCATTTAGACTCCAGTTTTTTTATGACATCCATTGGCGGAATAGTAGG
>CALRRX020000186.1:0-6325 GCA_943370675.1 Reyranella massiliensis 521
CACACCCAGCAGCAAGCGTAAGAAAACAGGGACGACTCAGAAAAAAAAGGAACGCATCGCCTACCTCAATGCCAAACACAAAGATTTTTTCGAACGCGAATTAAATGGCCCACTCCGGATTCAGCGCACTTGGTCCAAGCCCTACAACAGACTTTTGAAACTTTTGGGAAGATTATAAAGCCCATTATTTGAATACCATTAGATAACAGACCTTTTGGCTCTTCGGTCTTTCGTCATCGGTCTTCGGACTCGATAATCAAAAAAATATAAGCTTACTGCTGAAGCAGCGATAAATCCAGACACTAAATTTTATCCCAACCTTTGGTAAACTTCAGGAAGTAATATTTCAGTGGATTGGTGTATTTAAGCTGCTTCCAAGGCCGACTTGCATGGGGACGATGCCAAACAGGAGCATTCATCAGCACTGTATTTTTGAACCCCAGCTCAATGGCTTTTTTGGAAATAAAGGTATCGTACCAATCTTTGGCCTCATCAAGCCCGGTAAAATCATAGCTTTTCAAAAAATCAGGTGAAAACAGCGTACAGCAAAAACTCAAACTTCGATGCGTGTCGATCACCGACTCTTTCACTCCTTTAAACTTGAGGTAAGGAAAATTGACCACGCCCTGCTCATCTACTGTCACAGACCCGACTAACCCTGACTTGGATTGGGTTCTGAGCGTCTGAAGGAGTTTTTCGATGGTATCCGGTTTGATCACCACATCGGACTCAATCACTAATAAAGGAAGGTTTTCTTTGAGCGCTCTTTTTTGGGAAAGCTGAAGAACCAGTTTATAATTTGGTGAAGGATGATCTGTGAGGTCCTCGATGTGAATCAGTTCGTAGCCGATTTCTGATTTTTTGTCCTCCAATATCCCTTTGGTCTCTTCCGAACTGAAGTCATTGAAAATGACATGGTGCACCTTGACTGTGGAAGAGGCGATTGCCTTGGCCGTGTCGAGGGTCGTTTCGATGGAGTTTTTTACTGGGGTAATGACGAGTACTTCGGCCATGAGAAAAGATTTCGTCAAAATTAGGGCTTTCTTCTTAGGTAGAAAATTATGATGATTTTCAGTAAAATATAAAATAGGAAAGGTCGAGGCTATTAAAGGAATAATCTGCGAAAATCTGTGTCTTTTTCTGTGAAAATCTGCGGGAAATTTAACCCAAAAAAATTGCCCCGATTTTCACCGGGGCAATTTGAAAAGGGTTTTCAAACGAATTAAGCCAAATCGCCCAAGGCTTTCTTGATTCTTTTCATTGCCTCTACCAATTCTGCTTCAGAAGCTGCATAGGAAATACGTACACAGTTTGGCGCACCAAAAGCAGAACCAGTCACCAAAGACACATTAGCAACAGCCAACAAATAGAGACAAAGGTCATCTGCGTTTGCCACATTGTGACCATGAGCAGATTTTCCAAAGAAGGCAGTCACATCAGGGAAGAAATAGAATGCTCCCTCAGGTACGTGAGTTTTGATACCCGGAATGTCTCTCAAAAGACCCAAGACCAAATCTCTGCGCTTCAGATACTGCTCGGCCATCTCCTGAGAAGGAGTCTGATCACCTGCAATACCTGCCAAGGCCGCACGCTGCGCGATACCGGTATTTCCTGAAGTAAACTGTCCCTGCATTTTCTCTACTGCCTTGGAAATTTCCAATGGAGCGCAGATATAACCCACTCTCCAGCCAGTCATCGCATAGCCTTTGGAGAAGCCATTGACTGTCACAGTTCTTTCAAACATTCCTGGAAGGGACGCAATGCTGAAGTTTTTGCCTGTGAAATTGATCAACTCATAGATCTCATCCGCAATCACTACCATATTGGAATGCTTCTTCACCACGTCAGCAATTGCTTCCAACTCCTGCTGTGAGAAAACGGAACCGGTAGGATTACATGGAGAAGAGTAAATTACTGCCTTGGTTTTTGGCGTGATCGCTGCTTCCAACTGAGCTGCGGTTGCTTTGAAGTTGTTTTCTAGCGTACCCTCGATCAAGACAGGAACACCTCCACAAAGCTTGATGATCTCTGCATAGCTCACCCAATACGGAGAAAAAATCACCACTTCATCTCCTTCATTGATGATACACATGAAGGTATTTGCGATGGAGTGCTTGGCACCTACGGAGATCACGATGTGCTCTGCTTTTGCCTCAGCGATGTGGTTTTCTTCTCTGAGTTTTTTAGCAATCGCTTCGCGAAGATCCTGGTAGCCTGCTACAGGAGGGTAAGCAAAATATTTTCCTTCATCGATCGCATCTTTTGCAGCCTGCTGGATGTGTTTTGGAGTCTTGAAATCCGGCTCCCCCAAGCTAAGACTGATGATGTCAATACCCTGAGCCTTGAGCTCTCTCGCCTTTTTAGCCATGGCGAGGGTAGCCGACTCTTCCATATTCAGGATGCGATCTGATAGAATAGAATTCATTTTTTGATTGATTTTTTTACAAATTCCTCAAAAATAGGCAGAAGATTATAAATTCTAAACAATCCTATGGAATAGATCTTCAAATCGGGAATAATGGTAAGTAAGCGGGTAGGAATGGATGAAATCGAAGGACATTTTTCCTGATTTCTAAAAAAAGCACTCGCTGAGAAAATTAAAGTAAAAATCAAACAGAATGTTATTTTTGAATAAAATAGTTGGCCATGCCAGCCGTTTCATCTCCTACTATGAAGCACCTTTCTGTTTTTATTCTTCTGTTTCTGATCCTTGGTAAAAGCTCATTCGCCCAAAAGAATGCTGCTGAGAAAAAAACAGATCCGGATTCCTCAGGAGTGGTAAACTCAGCACTCCTCCCCACGGTAGCACCTCTGTTGCTATTTGATGAAGAGAAAGAAAAAGAGGAAAAAAAGGAAAAGAAGAAAAATGCCCGAAAAAACATCTGGTTTGGGGTAAAAACCATGAAAGGATATACTCGGCGCACCATCCGCGGTCAAGAATACCTGGAGTTTTTCAACTACACCGATGCAGAGCGCAAACCCAATCCTTACATCAGGGATGTGTATTGGTTTGACACAAAAGAAAGGGCGGTCCGAACCGAAGGTTTTTCACCCGGCTTGGGCTACCTCCTCCACGGTCCTTATGAGCGGCTGGTCAATGAGACCGTTGTGGAGAGCGGCATGTTTTACTACGGCATGAAGCACAAAACCTGGATGGTTTTTGATGACCGCAGTGTATTGCAAGACAAGGCACATTTCAATGAAGGCTGGCCAAGAGAGTCCAAAATCAGCTATTTCAATGAAACCTCGAAATCCGTCGAAAAAATCATTCCTATTCAATACGGACTGGAGGAAGGCAATTATTTCCATTTTTACGAAAACCAACAAATTGCCGTCACCGGGGAATACAAATACGGAGAAAAGGTAGGCCTCTGGACGGAATATTGGGATACCAAAAACACCAAGGCCATCCGCAAGCGAGAAATCCAATACCAAGAAGCGCCCTATACCAAAAATTTCCGCCCGTTTATCCGGGCGGAATGGGACAAAGAAGGAAACCTAGTTTATCGAAAGGACTGATTATTTCGCTCGAAACTTAAACTGCTGTCCACCCACTGAGGCTTCATACATCAACCCCTTTTTGGTTCGGGTAAATACCAAAACCCCTTCATTGTATTTGGCATTGGCCGAAGCACCTGAAGCTGCTGCAACGGCGGACACCTGGGCTGACATTTCTATTTTTCCTTCTTTAAATCGGTCAAAAGCCTCCTTGGTTTCAAAAAAGACTACCTCGGAATACGCCTGCCCTCCGGCCTGAAATCCAATGGTGAGTTGAGTCATCCGCGCAAAACCGATGTGTTTGCCGTTTTCAAAAGCGACCCCATTTCCCGCTGCAGCACCTACTCCCCAAGCTCCTTTACCTACATTGGGTAAGATGATGTAACCATAGGAGTCTGCAAAGAATTCAGCTAGCCCTGGATCGTCTTTCAAAAAAGCAACCTTGGCATCTTCGGAGTCAGCCAGGATTTTTTCGTCCTTTTCATCCTCTTGGGCAAAAGCAGAGACAGAAAATAGACTAAACACGAAAAGGAGAATTAGATTTTTCATAAGAAATAAGGTGAGTGATTAGTTGATTGGATAATTACAGATCATACTCTTTGGCGGAAGAGCTTGATTAAAGTTCGAAAACAATTTAAATCTTGAAAACTGAACTACTTCCGTCTTCGGTCTACCAGCTTCGGTCTTTCACTGCAAATAACTTGACAAAAAGTCGAAAGCCTTCAATAAAACGCATCTTCAAATTGCCGGAAATTGAAGTTCCCGCTCCGGTCTTTGTAAACGCCTACAATATCAAAACGGATGTCTTTGTGCCAGTCTTTTTCATGGATGTAATGATCGGCAGCCTTGACCAGAAGCTTTTTCTTGGTAGAGTCGACAAACTCCTCCGCATAGCCAAACCCTGTACCTGAACGGTATTTGACCTCAATAAAAATCAGGAGCCCCTTGTACTTCATGATCAAATCTATCTCTGCATGTCCATGCCGATAGTTGGTATCCAGCAATTCATAGCCTTTGCTCACCAGCCAATCTGCAGCAAGCTGCTCTGCGAGTCTTCCGGAGTCGTTGTGTTCTGCCATGGGATTTATTGGTTAATTTTGAAAAGTCGTAGAACGATGCAGACCTGAGGCCTGTTAAAAAAGAATTCCAGAAGGAAATCCAATGAACGAACATATCAATAAAACGGTAGAATTCCGAGACTTAGGCCGCATGGACTACCAAGAGGCATGGGATTATCAGGAGAAAATCTTTGCTGAAATCGTAGCTCAAAAGATCAAGAACAGAAACCTCCCTGCTGATCAGCAGGAAATTACGCCCAACTACCTGCTATTTGTGGAGCATCCCCATGTATACACCCTTGGCAAAAGCGGCAAGCAAGAAAATCTGCTGTTGGATGATCAAGGCTTAGAACAACACCACGCCTCCTATTACAAAATCAATCGAGGCGGCGACATTACCTATCATGGCCCGGGGCAGTTGGTCGGTTATCCGATTTTGGATTTGGACAATTTCTTCACCGATATCCACAAATACCTCAGGCTATTAGAAGAGGCCATCATTCTGACTTTGGCAGATTATGGGATAGATGCAGGTAGAATCGACGGGTTGACAGGTGTGTGGTTGGATCATGTGGAGCAAAAAAATCCACGGAAAATCTGCGCTATGGGCGTCAAGTCCAGCCGCTGGGTGACCATGCATGGCTTCGCATTTAACCTGAATGCAGATCTCTCCTACTTTGGACACATCATCCCCTGCGGAATCGATGACAAAGCAGTGACTTCCCTGCATTTGGAATTAGGCAGACCTGTGGATGAAGCTGAAGCCAAAAACAAGGTCAAAAACCACCTGGTTGACCTTTTTGAAATGAATTTGATTGAAGTAAAATGAAAAAAGACATCGACTTCTCTCCCGTCACAGGAGTAAAACTAGCCATCGCCAAAGAAGAAACACCCACCGGCACCGAATGGTCCGTCTACCTAATCAACCTCAATCTGATCGAACTCAGCACGGTGATGATTACTTCCAAAGGCTATGGAATTTTGGATGGGGAAAAACGACAAACCTCCACGCTACGCCACATGATCGAAGAACTTGGGTCAGAATCCGTTGCCAAAGTGGAACCAATCGATCCGGCAGTTTTCGCCCTCACCAATGAATACTGGGTCAGCTATTACATTCTGGATCAGATTTTTGACAAAAAGTTTATCTTTACTCCTGGCAGTTTTGATCCTGTCAACCTCCGGATGATCCCGGAATTGGGACTGGAGGGAATCCTTCACAGCTAACCTTTGATATCATGGCAGATTTTTTAGACCACCTTAGCAACATTCTTTTTTTGGACATCGAAACGGCTTCGCAAACCGAGCATTTCGAAGACCTTGATCCCAGACTTCAACCCGAATGGCTTAAGAAAGAAAAGCTCATTCGGACCGAAAATCCCAATCCCGAGCCGGGCTCATTGTATTTCGACCGAGCAGGAATTCATGCCGAATTTGGGCAGGTGATCTGCGTGGGAGTAGGCTATTTTCAGACTAAAAAGAAGGAAAAAAAGCTCTATTTCAGGTCCAAGGTTTTTGCTCACGAAGAAGAAAGGGAACTTTTACTGGAGTTTAAAGCCTTGTTAGAGAAGAAAAAATGGATCCTTTGCGCACACAACGGCAAGGAATTTGACTTTCCATACCTGTGCCGCCGCATGTTGATCAACGGGATTGCCCTTCCCGAGCCGCTTCACATCGCCGGCAAAAAGCCTTGGGAAGTCCGGCATTTGGACACGATGGAGCTTTGGCGATTTGGGGATTATAAATACTACACCCGATTGGAGCTCTTG
>CALRRX020000187.1:0-6305 GCA_943370675.1 Reyranella massiliensis 521
GGATATTTAGCATTTGTAGGACAGCGATGCCTTGTCCGTTTGGAGGTAGTTCCCAGACATCATAGCCTCGGTAATTGGTACTGACGGGCTCCACCCACTCAGAAGTATGCTTTTTCAGGTCTTCATAGCGTAGATAGCCTCCGTTGGCTTTCATAAATCGATCAATGGTTCGTGCGATTTCTCCTTCGTAAAAAGCCGATCTGCCTTCTTTAGCAATCAAAGAGTAGGTTCTACCCAAGTCCGGATTTTTGAATACTTCCCCTTTTCTGGGGGTGGTTTTACCATTGGGCATAAAGGTGTTTCGGAAACCGGGAATTTCCTGCATCTCCGGCCACATGTGGTCCATCTGCCAAGCGATCACCTCAGTGACTGGGAAGCCATTGTTTGCATAATCGATGGATGGTTGTAGGAGTTCTTGCATGCTAAGCTTTCCGAAGCGCTTGTGCATCTCAAACCAACCGTCCACGCATCCAGGAACCGAAACAGGAAGAGGCCCAAGTAAGGGGACGGTAGTTAATCCCTTTTCCTTGAAAACGTCCATCGTTAGCAGCTCTGGAGCGCGGCCACTGCCGTTGAACCCATAGAGTTTTTTGGTTTTGGCATCCCAGATGATCGCAAAGACATCTCCGCCGATACCACATCCGTTAGGTTCCACCAATCCCAACATGGCATTGGCAGCGATGGCAGCGTCCATAGCTGTTCCTCCTTTTTTCAGGATGTCCAAAGCTACTTGTGTAGCTAGGGGTTGGGCGGTGGCAACCATGCCGTTTTGGGCGATGACTTCCGAGCGGGTAGTGAAGGTTTTGCCCGTGACCCGATCCTGCGCAGAGGCTAGAAGTGGCAAAAAGATAGTCAATGCGAGGATGAGGATATTTTTGAAAGTGCTCATAGACCAGAAATAAGAAAGTTTGAAGTTAGCTTGAGGACAAAATAGGTGGATTACCGAAAGTGTAATTTTTCAACCGGCTTATTAATGCAACAGGTAAATCGCTTTTAAAAATCACAAATAGGTATTGCTCTTAAGAATACAAAGGCGACTTAAAAAATTTAACCATGAAGAGAATTAAGGAAATTAAGGGCTGCGTTTAAAGCTGAACAAATGGTAATTTTCCACTAGATCAGCTTTGCTGAAGTTCTTAATTTTCTAAATATCCTCAATGGTTAAAATTAATTAGCTTTCAAAAGAAAGGTTCTTGAACCCTTTGTTCCAATGGTTGAATAACCAATTGTTAAAAGCGATTTTCCTGATTGATGAAAGGTTTAACCCCAAAAACTCTAGGCAATTCCTTTATTCCAACACCCTCACCAACAATCGCTCACAAACTTTTTCACTGAGTGTTTCTGATGGATGACCTGCATAGGATACGACCATGCTTTGGTCATAAGATTCTTTTGAAAGAATGGTCAATTGGATGCCTAGGGAAAGATTTCGACTGTTGAGAAATTCTAAAAATTCACTTGATGAGTTGGTCAAAGCTGCCAGCTGAACTTTTTGACCTGCTTTTGAAAGAGAAAGCGAGGTATAGGATAGGGGAATCACTCTTCCTTGACTATCAGGAATCGGCGAACCATGAGGGTCTACCGTCGGAAATCCCAACATCTGATCCATTTGCTCAAAAAATTTAGGTGCCTGAATATGTTCGATCTGCTCAGCGACTTCATGAACTTCTTCCCAGCCGAAGTTCATCACATTGACCAAAAACATCTCCGTAAGCCGATGCTTTCGGATGATCAAAGCGGCTGTTTTTTGGCCTTCCTTGGTGAGGGTTAGAGGTTTGTATTTTTCATAAATCACCCAGCCACTTTTCTGAAGTGATTTGACCATGCTGTTGGCTGTAGGAAGACTTACCTGAAGGCTTGAGGCCAAATCGGAAAGGTTTACTTCTCCATGTGCATTTGCCAGGTTGTAAAGGGACTTGAGGTAGTTTTCTTCCGTGCTTGAGGCCATGATCTTGAATTCATTTCAAATTAAAATGGCTTTAATAAGAAAAACAAATTTGTTAGATTAGTCTAACAATGTATTTTTGTGATTCTAATCTTTGTGTATGAATCATCAAAGTCTACAAAATAGAGTTATCCAACGGATTGTTGTTTCGAAAGAATTACCTAATTACCTGGCCTCCTGTGAGGTTCCAAAAACACTGGGCTTCTTTCTGATGGGTGTTTTCTTCTTTTTTGGTTCCATTAACCTCTTTGCTCAACAGAAACTTACTGGGAAAATCCTTTCTTCAAAAGGAACTCCTTTAGAATTCGCCTCGGTATTGGTGAAGGAAACCAATCAAGGTACGGTTACGGATAGCTTGGGTCGATTCCAGATTGAAGTTTCCCAAAATGAGTCAGTTACTCTTCAAATTTCACTCATGGGATACCAGTCTTTGGTGAGGGAAATAGTCAATTTCAGTTCAGAATTAAAGTTTTCCTTGAATCCTTTGGATACACAGTTGGACGAGGTGGTGGTCAGTGGGACGCTACAGGAAGTATCCCGATTGGATAGTCCTGTGCCGGTGGAAGTGTATAAAAGTTCCTTTTTCAGATCCAATCCGGCTCCTTCGCTTTTTGAGTCTTTCCAGAATATCAATGGGGTTAGGCCTCAGGTCAACTGTAATATCTGCAATACCGGCGATATCCAAATCAACGGGTTGGCGGGACCTTATACCATGATTCTGATTGATGGGATGCCGATCGTGAGCGGGCTGGCCACGGTTTATGGACTTTCTGGAATTCCTCAGGCCTTGATTGATCGGGTAGAAGTAGTCAAGGGGCCAGCATCAACGCTGTATGGGTCGGAGGCTGTAGCCGGTTTGATCAACATCATTACTAAAAGACCTGAAACAGCTCCTTTGTTTTCCTTAGATGCGTTTGGTTCTAATTGGGGTGAGCTTAATCTTGATTTGGGTATCAAGTCTTCCTTCGGAAAAAACATCCAATCCCTTACCGGCATCAATACCTTTTGGTACGATACCCTGATCGATCACAATCAGGATGGAATGACCGATCTGACCCTGCAAAAGCGCTTTTCACTTTTTCAAAAACTCCAGATCACTCAAAAAAAAGGAAATGTACTTTCACTTGCTGGACGCTACATCAATGAAGATCGATGGGGAGGTGAGATGAACTGGACGCCCGCTTTTAGAGGTGGGGATGTGATCTATGGAGAAAGTATCCGCACGCAGCGTTGGGAGTTTTTTGGTAATTACCAACTTCCAGTGAAAGAACAGCTCAATTTCCAGTTTTCAGCTAATGGTCATAACCAGGATTCCTTTTATGGCAACACATTTTATGGAGCAGATCAGCGGATTGGATTTGGCCAATTGACCTGGAATAAGCTTTTGGGAAAAAATCAACTTCTGGCAGGCGCCGCTTACCGGTTGACTTATTACGATGACAGTACACCTGCCACAGCCGAAAGCAATGGGCCGGGAAATTCGCCTTTTGTCACCCACCTGCCCGGGTTATTCCTTCAAAATGAATTGAAACTGACACCGACTCAGAGCCTTTTGGGAGGGATCCGATACGATTACAACACGGTAAATGGATCGATTTGGTCACCTCGACTAAATTATAAAATCAGCTCAGAGGACAAATCCCTGATTTGGAGAACTTCCATTGGAAACGGTTTTAGAGTGGCCAATGTGTTTACCGAAGATCATGCTGCTTTGACTGGAGCAAGGCAGGTGGTTTTTGAGGAAGAATTAGACCCGGAGAGAAGTTGGAATATAAACACCAATCTGGTCAAGAAGATCTATAGCAACAAAGGCAATTATTTTGGTTTGGAAGGCAGTGTTTTTTATACTCAATTTTCCAATCAGATCATACCTGATTACGAAACCAATCCTAATCAGATCATCTATGCCAATCTAGATGGCACTTCCCGCAGTCAGGGGATGAGCTTCAATTTTGACGGACTGTGGGCCAATGGATTTAAGATTCTGGCAGGAGTGACGCTGATGGATGTTTCTTTTGAGGAAAATGGGGTCAAACAGCGGCAGTTATTCACCGAGCGCTTTTCAGGGGTTTGGACCGTGGGATATCACTTTCACCCACTGGAACTGACGATTGATTATACCGGAAATGTATACAGTCCGATGCGTCTGCCTTTGTTGGGTGAGTTGGATGACCGTCCGGAATATTCCCCTTGGTGGAGCCTCCAGAATATTCAAATTACAAAAGGTTTTGGAGAAAAGTGGGAAATCTATGGTGGGGTAAAAAACCTGCTCAATTATACACCGCCTGCTAATAGCATAGCCAGAGCCTTTGATCCCTTTGACAGTGGAGTGACTTTTGATGGATCGGGCAATGTGATTCCAACTCCAGAAAATCCGAATGGGCTTACTTTTGACCCGACCTATATGTTTGCTCCAAATCAAGGCATCAGAGGATTTCTGGGTGTGAGGTATACTTGGAGATAGGAGGAGCCCATGAAAAATAAGACTCCTAGGTAAGCTGCTGTAGTGTTTTGAATTTGCTGCTGGTGTCTTTAATGACATCTTTTGGATATCAATTATTCAACCCTCCAATTTTCATTAGCAACGTGAGTGAGAACACTCACGCTGTCAAGGTGTAATCAATCCTATCGGACCAAAACAAAAAATCCCCATCCAATTCAATCTGGATGGGGATTTTAATTAAAAAAAGGAGTTGTTATTTTTCCTCTTCGTCTTCTTTCTCTTCAGGCTTAACAGCACTTGCCTTTTTTACTTTTTCACCTTCCTTGAGCTGCTTGCTTACAACGAAATAAGGACCCGAGATGACTTCATCACCTTCTTTCAGGCCTTCAAGAATTTCGATGTTTTCGTAGTCAGAGATTCCGGTTTTTACCACTCGGACTTTAGCCTCACCGTTTTCGCTTACAAAGACAATTTCTTTTGACTTTGTTGCACCACCGGAGAGGGTATCCTGATGGGTTTCTCTGGTAGTCACCGCCGAAAGAGGAATGGCTATTGCGTCATTTTTAGCATTGGTCATGATCTCTACAGAAGCAGTCATACCCGGACGGAAAGGATAGCGGTTTCCAGCTTTCACCAAGTCTTGGTAAGATTCATTCAGGATTCTGATTTTAACTTTGAACTCGGTCACTGCATCGGCAGAGGCCTTGGTATTGGCTGTATTTGCGATACTAGTCACGATGCCCTTGAATTTTTTTCCAGTTGCAGAATAGGCATCTACATCGATAAGGGTAGTGTCACCCAAGGAAAGTCTGACAATGTCATTTTCGTTTACATCCACTCTCACTTCCATTCTGGAAAGGTCAGCAATGGTCATCATTTCAGTACCTGCCATTTGCTGAGTACCTACCACACGTTCCCCTTGCTCTACTTTCAAACTGGACACAATTCCAGACACAGGAGAATTTACATTAGTCAATCGAAGGTTTTCAGAAGCCTCGTTTACAGATGCTTGAGAACTCTTTACGATAAATTCTGCGGCAACCACACTCTGCTTGGCAGCTTCCAAGTCTTTCTGAGCAGTGATGTAGTTGGCTACGGCCTGCTCATAATCTGCATCTGAGATAGCTTTTGAGTCGTGGAGTGTTTTTTGTCTTTTAAAATCCAACTCAGATCGGGTAAACTGAGCCTCGGCACGCTGTAGGCTAGCCTTGGATTGAGCTAAATTTGCCATCTGCTGATTCAAATTTGCCCGAGTTCTGTCCAAAGCAGAAACGAAATTGTCAGGTCTGATTTTTACCAGCAATCGGCCCATTTCGACCGAGTCGCCTTCCTGTACATTGAGTTCGATGATTTCACCTGCTACGTCAGGGGAAAGTTTCACTTCCACTTCAGGCTGTATTTCACCTGATGCACTGACTTTCTCCACGATGGATGTTTTTTTAACGGTGGCAAATTCAACTTCAGTTTCCTTTGCTCCACCGATCCAGCCTGCAGATCGGCCAATGATGGCAAATACAATGATCAGACCTACTGCTCCGAGTAGGTAATAGAGTAGTTTGTTAGACTTTTTAGTAGCCATGGTTTAGTTAAGATTGATGGGGTTTCCTAAATAGAAATCAAGCACCTTG
Source organism: Reyranella massiliensis 521 (assembly GCA_943370675.1). Classification (GTDB taxonomy): domain Bacteria; phylum Bacteroidota; class Bacteroidia; order Cytophagales; family Cyclobacteriaceae; genus Algoriphagus. The sequence goes on from CALRRX020000187.1 coordinate 6,017, forward strand.
ATTCTGAAAATGTAGGTGTATTTAGCGTTAATTAAATCAGCTTGGGCATTAAACAGGTTGTTTTGGGCAACTTGGAAATCTACTGAGTTGATTGCTCCTAAGTCAAATCGCTGTTGGGCGATGCGGAAGGTTTCTTCCAGACTTTTCACACGAATCAAAGATGCTTGGTAAGACTGTTCCGCAGAAAAGGCTGAGTTATAGGCCGTCTCAATGTCCTGTCTCAGTTTGTTTTTTGCTTCCAACTCCGATACTTCAGCCAATCTCTGCTGAACTCTTGCACGCTGAAGAT
>CALRRX020000188.1:0-6287 GCA_943370675.1 Reyranella massiliensis 521
ATCCCTTTGAGCAAGGCTTTGGAATCCGTGTCCTGCAAGACAAATTGGAATGGAAAAAAAGTCTGGATTTTAAGGGATTTGAGGAAATCATATTCAAAGGCCAATACCCGATCGCAGAAGTAAGCTACCGGGATGCTCAGCTGCCTGTGCAGATTGACTTACAGGCTTTTTCTCCATTTGTTCCCTTGGACGTGGATTCTTCCAGCTATCCGGCTACGGTGATGCGCTTTCGAGTCACCAATACGAGTAAGAAAAAAGCAAGCGTGGAATTAGCAGGCTGGCTGGAAAACGCCGTGCTGAATAATTCTGAAAATACGGCAAATGTCACCTTGGTAAACCGAATTGAGAAACGTGCCGCTCATCAAGCCCTCTTTTGTACCGCACAAACCGACACGGAATCGGTAAAAAATCAGCGGGATTTTGGCAACATGTCTTTGCTGCTTTTGGATGCCGGCAACTCTGCCAAAGGGGACGCAGGAGTTCCTGTCAGTGGGGACCTCCTTTTTCCTCAAAATCAAAAAATGGAAGTCTCGGCAGTCCACGGAGAGCAATTGTGTGGAGCATTGAGCCAAACCCTAGAGCTAAACCCCGGAGAAAGTAAGGACATCACGTTTATCATCAGCTGGTATTTCCCAAACATTACCCTTCCTCAAAATGAAAATTCCAAAGGAATCAATCAGGGGAGGTATTACAAAAAACGCTTCCAAAATGCCTTGGAAGTAGGAGTGGAGCTCGCTGAGCGATTTGCTGACTTGCACTCCCAGACGGTTTCCTGGAGAGAGACTTTTTATTCAGACTCCACTCTTCCCCATTGGTTTTTGAACCGTACATTTCTCAATACCTCCATTTTGGCGACTGAGACCTGTTTTCTGTTGGAAGACGGTCGGTTTTGGGGCTGGGAGGGGATTGGCTGCTGCGCCGGTACCTGTACGCATGTGTGGCATTATGCGCAGGCTTTGGGTCGGATGTTTCCCGAGTTGGAAAAGAACCTGCGGGAGAAAACAGACTTTGCCGTTATCGACCCGGCTTCAGGAGGAATCGACTTCCGAGGCGCTTTGGCGCGGCAGTATGCGGCTGACGGTCAGGCAGGGGTAGTGTTGCGTGCGTATCGGGACTTCCTCTTGTCGGCAGATCATTCCTTTTTGAAAAAGAATTGGGCGGACATCAAACTTGCCCTGCAGTATTTGATTAACCTGGACAAAGAAGACGGAGAGGCCAACGGTACTATCTTCGGCGAGCAGCACAATACCTTGGATGCCGAGTGGTTTGGGAATATTCCGGTGATCACTTCCCTCTATTTGGCCGCACTTGCTGCTTCCGTAGAAATGGCCATCGAGATGAACGATACCTCCGCAGAAACTACCTACCGAGCGATCCTAGAAGCCGGAAAAGCCAATATCGAGAAGCTTTTCAACGGAGAATATTTCGTCCAAAATGAAGATCCTGCACACAAAGATGCGATCGGTGTTGGGGCAGGATGTTACATCGATCAGGTATTTGGACAAGGATGGGCGTATCAGGTTGGGCTGGGTCGGTTGTACAATGAGAACATGATTGTGAGCTCCCTTAAGTCGCTTTGGAAATACAATTTTGTGCCGGACATGGGCGTGTTAAGGGCGAGTTTATCTCCGGAGATTAACGGTAGACCTTATGCGCTTTCAGGGGATTCCGGTTTGGTGATGTGTACCTGGCCTCTGGGAGGAAAACGGGATGATTGGGAAAAGCATTGGCAGTATGGATACTTCAACGAGTGCATGACCGGCTTTGAGCATCAGGTGGCTAGCCACATGATTTGGGAGGGCTTGTTGGATTATGGTTTTTCGATCGAAAAGGCCATTCACGAGCGATACAGTCCTGCAAAAAGGAATCCTTACAACGAAATCGAATGCAGTGATCACTATTCCCGGGCGATGGCTAGCTATGGTGCATACATCGCCGCCTGTGGCTTTACCTATCATGGTCCAAAAGGACAACTTGGATTTGCACCGAAAATCCATCCCGAAAATTTCAAAGCAGCATTTACAGGTGCCGAAGGCTGGGGAACCTTGGAGCAAGAAAGGACAGCAAGTGCTCAATCCAACCGAATCAAACTCAACTATGGGAAATTAGCGCTACAGGAAATCAGGCTAGAATTGCCCAAAGAAAAAACAGCAAAGTCGATCCAGGTAACTGTGAATGGCCGAGCTGTAAGTTCTACCGTTGAACACGAGGGAAATACGATAAAGGTGATTTTTCCGCCAGTAACGTTGTTGAAAGGTGATGTGATTGCTGTTGGGATAAATGCGTAGAAGGTAATTCTTTCGGGTGGTAGAAATGGTTCTTAAAAAGTAAGTTTTAAATTCACCCAGCCTAATTGAACTTCAAGGGTACTGAGAAGAAACTACGCCTAGACTAGGTTTCGAAATCCGCTTCTTCGCCAAGAGCCAAAACGTTAGCACTCATTTTAAGATAGACGAAACAGACAAATAAATAATGACAAGTGACGAGAAGAATTTATGGAGAGAACGGTGGCTTGGCTGCATTAATGAATTGACTTCGCTTGACCTTCAAAAGAAATCTTGGCTCGAAAGGACACACATAAATCAGCATTGGTCATTTGTAGAATTTATGTGCAGTTACTTTGACGACTTAGGAATTGACGATCATTATAAACATCCAATTGACAAAGGTTGGTTGACAGACCAGGAGTTTGAAATAATTAAAAACTGGCACGAAGCATTGGACAATTACAACTCACCGAAGAATGACGATTATGACCATGCAGCAATTTTAGATGACCCTAATTGGCTTGAGATTTTGCATATTGGACTAACAATGAAAAGTAAATTAGCTCAGACATTGAATGAGAAAGAAAAGAAAATATTAACTGAATAAATTAACTATTTAAATTTTGTTCAGGATTGAGAAAATCGAGTGCTAAAACGGGTTTTGCATCAGGCTGGGAAAGTAGGCTTCGGCCAGCTTGCAGCGCGGGAATCTTAACCCAGTGCTTTTCTTATCTTCAGAGATGCTGAGAAGAATCTCCGCCTAGAGGTTCCATTTTACAAAATCACCTTAATTTTAAAGGATTTCCAGAATCTCCTTTTTTAATTTTCCGTTCTTAGCTTCAAATGAATTTTAGAATGAACAGAATTCTTTGTGTTGGTTTTTTCCTTTGGTTTGCCGGAAATAGTATTGCTCAGGAAACTTCGCATCGCTTAGGAATGGAATCACAAGTGGGTTGGATCATTCCCCATAATCCCGAGTTGAGAGAGATCGCTTCTTCACGGCCGGTCTCTTTTGCCTTCTCTTCTCAATGGATGCGAACCTCACAGAAAAACTGGGAAGCCTGCCATTGTTTTCATTACACAGGTCTTAATTTTTCGGTTGTGGATTATCAAAATCCCCGCGAGTTGGGGCAGGCTTGGAACCTCTCGGGTACGTTTGAGCCGGTACTTCATAGATCAGGGTCGTTTTCTATGAGCTTATTGACAGGCTTGGGAGTGAGCTACCTTACCCGTGTTTTTGATCCTGTGGAAAATCCCAGAAACACCTTTTTCAGTACTCCGGTCAGCTTTTTGTTGACTTTGGCTCCCAAGGCAACCTACGAACTCAACGATCATTGGGCGCTGCAAGCCTCGCTGGCGTATCACCATATTTCCAATGGCGGTCAAAAACAGCCTAATCGAGGCATGAATTTTCCGATGCTGAATCTCGGTCTGGTCTATTTTACCCAAAAGCCAGAACTGCCTCGATATGAAAAAACGCCACCTCCCAATCGCTGGTACTTTTACATGGACTTGGCTATGAATACCCGTGAATCCGAAGAAAATACCCGGAGACCAAATCTGATTCTTTCAGGTGGAGCTTATCGTAGAGTGTCTGGAATAATCGGCCTTGGAGGAGGCTTGGAATTGGCCCAAGATTTTTCACTTCCCGTACAAGAAAGCAGGTCTGAGTCCTTGATTCCCGGGATTTACCTGGAAAACCATTTTCTGTTTGGGCGTTTTGATTTCAGTCAGCGGTTGGGTAAGTACCTCCATAAGCCCGAAGGATATCGGGAAAGTGAAGCATTTTACCAGCGCTACCAGCTTTCTTACCGAGTGGGAAAGCACCTGAGTCTAGGAGCTGGACTCAAAGCCCATGGCCATGTGGCCGAATACCTGGATTTGAGAGTGGGATGGAGGTTTTGAAAACGGAGGACCTTATCAAAACACGACCCTAGATTGTCATAAAAGCAAAAACCCTGAGTTCCATTTGGACTCAGGGTTTTGTGCTTATTTAACTCAGAAGGGGCTGGTTTTTTGCAATTCCAGGTTTCTGTTCGTTTTTACTTGCCGTACAATTGCTTGCTCACAGACTCGTATTTATCTCCTTCTTTCCAAACCGGCTTTTGATCCCAGTTGGCGATTTTTTGAGCCGAAAGGATGTAGGACTTCCAGTAGGTTTGGGCATAATTCAGATCAAAACTGCTCACATGGTCGCCGGCTTTGTGGTAGTACTTGTTGATCTCATCGTCAAAAGCTGTAAAACCCAAAGAGAAAGTCGGCGCTGGAATTCCTTTTCTTGCAAAGTTGACATTGTCCGAGCGGTCATAAAGTCCTTGCTCAGGAGATGGATCAGCCATGGCTTTTACCCCAAACTCACTCACTGCTTCTTCGATCAGGAAATCCGCACTGGTTCTTCCCAAACCGATCACCGTAATTCTGGAGGTGTCATTGTAGCCACCGTTGTCAATATTGAGGTTGTAAATGATCTGATTGAGTGGAATGAGTGGATTGTTTGCAAAGTAGGCGCTGCCAAGCAATCCCTTTTCCTCAGCGGTCCAAAGCGCAATCAATATGGAGCGCTTCGGTGGATTTTTCGCAAAATACTTAGCGGCATTCATGACAGCTACCGTTCCTACGGCATTGTCTCGGGCTCCATTGTAGATCGAATCTCCTTGGGCATCCGGTGTGCCTACACCCACGTGGTCATAATGTGCTGAAAGCAGAATGTACTCATTTTTGAGTTTTGGATCAGTTCCTTCAATCCAGGCCACCACGTTCTTTCCATCCACAGATCGGTTGTTCTTGCCGCTTACTTCGAGCGTTGCAGCAGAAAGGGCTTCACCTCGGAGTTGATTTTTCATATCCTCTACCCAGATGTAGGTAAGGTCGCTGGCACTGCCTTGGTCAATGGTCAATTGACTTCTGTTTAGAAAATTGGCTGCCAACTGCCAAGGCACCGAAGGAGCATTAAATCGCTCGATCAAAGCCACGGCTCCGGCTTCTTTGGCACGTTTGGTTTTTTCTCCACCCAGTGAAAAAAGATCCGATGGCGTCAGACGGTTGGGTGCTCCGACATTGGCGACAGCAATTTTCCCCTTCAGGTCCTTTCCTGCAAAATCCTCCGCCATGCCAAAACCTACCTCTACCAGCTCAAAATTTCCAGAAAGGGACTTTCCGTCAAGCACGAGCATGTTTTTGCCTTGCGTATAATCCGCAGCACCGATTTTAACTGTCCCTGATTTTGGTGGACTTGAAAGTCTAAAGGGAATGTTTTGATAAAATCCATCTGCTCCGGGAAGTGGCTTGGCACCGTATTTTTTGAGTTCATCCGCGATAAACGTGTAGGCCAACTTCATCTCCGGTCGGGCTGGATCTCGTCCCATCAGCTCGTCGGAAGCCAAATAGGTAAATTGAGAAATGGCAGCCTTGCCATCAAATTTCTTTTCAATGTCTTGTTTTTGTGCCCAAACCAGCGAACTGGAGGCAATCAAAAGACCAAGAGTCAACAGGGATTTTTGCATAGGGTAGTTTATTGTTCTGGACTAAAGTAAATCAAATTTCGGTTTGGGCAGATTGCCTCATAAAAAATCCTTGGGGTTCCAATTTAATTCCAACATGATTTTTTGAAAATGAACAGGAGGGGGGCAACTGATCTGAATCCTCTCTTTGGTTATTGGATGGATAAAACCCAACTTCCAAGAGTGCAGAAGGAGGTTTTGAAGCGCAAATTGCTTTTCAAAAAAGATGTTTTGCTTATTGTCTCCGTGCTTTTTGTCCCCGATGATGTAGTGGCGGATGTGCGCGAGATGGCGTCTGATCTGATGAGTTCGGCCGGTAAGTAAGTCCATTTCCAGAAGACTATACCGACTGGTAGGATAGCGCCCTGTGGAATTGAAGGGGATTTCTGATTCTGCCAAAACCCGATACCTCGTCTGAGCTTCTTGGAGTTTATTGGATCGCTCGCTGTGAAGGGGATGGTCGATTAGGCCTTCTTTCTCAGATGGAATTCCCCGAACGATGGTCAGGTAGTGCTTTTGA
>CALRRX020000189.1:0-6285 GCA_943370675.1 Reyranella massiliensis 521
GCTTACCTCTTCCTTTTGCCAATGTATTTATCAGCAATACTACGTTGGGTAAAGCCGCCGATAAGGACGGGCGATATCAAATCATAGGTCAATTTTCTCAGGAAATCGAGGTAGTTGCCTCCTTTGTGGGCTACATCACTGAGGTCAAGAGAGTGTCTACCCGAGGTAAATCCGAGCTTGTTGTAGACTTTGAGTTGGCTATCAATGAATCCAATCTTACTGAAGTACAACTCAAAGCCCGAAGGGACAAAAATTGGGAGCGGGAGTTTAGGAGGTTTGAGGAGGTGTTTTTGGCCTTGCCTGATGATCCCTATAAGTCAAAAATAGAAATCACCAATCCATGGGTGGTTAATTTTGAGAAGGTTAAAGCTCAGGGCACGCCTAATTATATTTCAGCCACAGCCCAAGAGCCTTTGAAAATTATTAATAAGGCTTTGGGGTATGAGATTGACTACTATTTGCAGGATTACCGGGTTTCAAGGGCTGGAACACGGTTTTTTGGTCAGGTTTTTTACGAACCACTTAGTGATGAAGGTTTTCAGGAAGAGTGGCTAACTGCTCGAGATGAAAATTACTACCATTCCATAAGGCATCTCAACCAGACCATTCTACTCAACTTAGATGATTCGATTCATTTCAGGTTATACCATGTTCTACCGGAAAAAATGGACCGCATCCGAACCAATGACTTTAAAGATGAATTGGGCGAATCCATCATTTATGCTCCCATGGATTCAATTGTCAGGCGACCGTTGGGTGATGGAGGATTCAGGATTTTTTTACCAGGAAGGATGGAGATTCACCATTTGGATAAACCATGGAAGAATGATTATTACTCATTTGTCTATCATGCCATTAGTTGGATGAGTGCGCCATTGGGGTACTATGACGTAGACCGAAGAGGTGTGTTGATCAATCCGACACAATTGGTGTTGTCAGGATATTTGGGTAGGCAGCGGATGGCTAGGATTCTTCCTTTGGATTTTGAGCCTAAGTCATTGTACACGTTCACTTCAACGGAAAAAGAAGTGGTGGTAGACCCTGTTGAAAAATGGAATCGTCTTCGTGAAAAGGCATGGTTTACCACCAATAAGCCTTATTTCTACCCTGGCGAGACGGCTTGGATAGGAGGGCAAATGCTGTATCAAGAACCTGCTTTGTTCGATACGCTCAGCAGTGTGTTATATGTGGACCTGGTAGATCGGGATTCGATCCTCCAATCGTTTACTTTTCAGCTGACTGAGGGTAGAATTTCAGGAGGGTTTCAGATTCCGGATAAGCTTCCTGCAGGGGATTATGCACTTAGGGCCTATACCAATTGGAGTAGAAATTATCCCGAATCTGACCAGTTTCAGCTGGCTTTGCCTATCCTTGAGCCAAGTCTTCGGCCTAAAACACAGCATTACTCTAATGAGGAATTGGAAGGCTCGGTCACTGTTCAGACGGACTTCTCGATTACAGATTCAGTGCCTTATCGGGAGCTTGATTTAGAGTTAAGTTTTTTGGATGAGTTTCAAAATCCCATTGACGCCTCGTTTGTCTTGTCTTTGACGGATGCGGAGGAGGTTTCTTTTTTGGATCAGGGAAACGGGTTGGAAAAAGCGCTTGATTGGTTGGATAGGGATCTTCCTGCTGATTTTAAATCTGATTTTTCTTTTCCGATAGAGTATGGGATATCTGTGCGAGGAAAATTTATCCCGGACAACCGAAGGAGGCCTCTGGTGCAGCCCATTACTATCGTCCGGGGAGATTTGGAGGATTATGGGCAGGTCCAATCGGATAGTCTAGGTAGATTTTGGGCTACTGGAATGTACTATCGGGATACGGCTCAAATTGCCATTGCAGCGGTTGATGAAAAAAGAAAGCCATTTGGTTCGGTAGAATTGACTCCTTTTCCCAAACTTGAAATACCTTCCTTCTTTCCTAGGCTGAATTATACCCTAGAATCTATTTCCTCTGAAAACCCCATATTGGACATTTCAGGAGAATACATTTTTCTGGAGGAGTTTGTCAAAGAAGAAGTGAAGGAGCGAGAGACCTTGGCTGATCGAAACTATGGCTATGGAACACCAACTCGGGAATTGGGGGAAGAAGAATTAGCGAAAATGGGTACTTGGGAACAGGTTTTTGGAAAATTAGCCTTGTTCAATAATTATAACTTCGGAGAGAAAACGGGGCCTCCAATGGTGATTCTGAATGGTCAGAAGTTTCCATTTATAGATCCTGGTGAGATTTTAGCAGACTTGGTGCCAGCTGAGGTTGAGTCGATCAAAGTGTACAATGATAATATCAGCAAATCTATTTTTGGGATGTTGGGCTATGCGGGAGTAATCATGATCGAGACCAAAAAAGGGTTCAGATCAGGTCCTGAGTCTGATCGAAAATTCAATTCCGAAGGCTTCCAGATTTTTCAGATTCTCGGTTTCACCAATTTCACCCCATTTCCCAATCAGCCTCCTTCCGATCAATTCCTAAAAAGGAAGCCTACCATTTATTGGAACCCATTCGTGGTGACGGAAAATGGGCTTTTCAAAAGTCAAGTAAAGGTGCCTTATGGGGTGAAGGTAATTCGAGTGAAACTGGATGGCAGAACCCAGGATGGGGAAGTTATTGCTAAGGTGTTGGAGTTGAGGCTTTGATTAGCGTATCGAATTTCCTGGACTTTGAAGGAAAAAGTCGAAGGAAATTCGATTATGCCTTATACAGTTCATAGAAATTACCCGGAGTAATCACCTTAAAGCTTGAATTGGGATAGGTCTCGGAAAATTCTGCCGGAAACTTTCCCGGAGCCCCTTCTGCATACTTGAACTCGAAGCAGGTCAGGTGTCCGTCTTTTTCTTCGATGTAGTCAATCTCCTTTTGGTCGTAGGTTCTCCAAAAGTAGGTATTGACAAACCGCCGATGGTTTTGATTGAATTTGATCCGTTCGGTGATGCAGAAGTTTTCCCAAAGGCCTCCCACGTCTGTACGGAGGTTCATTTCATTAAAGTTTCGGATTACCGCATTGCGGATTCCCACATCGTAGAAGTAGATTTTTTGGCTTTTGGCTAGTTCTTTCCGCAGGTTTCGGCTGAAGGAATTCAGACGAAAGATCACAAAGGACTTCTCCAACAGCTCCAGGTAGCGCTTGACCGTGTGCACGTTCGTGCCTGTGATTTGCGCGAGCTCATTCAGTGAGGATTCGCTTCCAGTCTGTAAGGCAATGGCTGCCAAAAGTTTGAATAGCAAGTCAGGCTTTTTGATTTGCTCAAATTGGAAGAGGTCCTTGTACAGGTAGTTGGAAGAAATCTCCGCGAGTTCCTCGATTTTGTCATCTCCAATGCTGTTGAACACCTGAGGATAGAGTCCAAATCTCAGGAAGTTGGGCAGGTTGGCTTTGATCTGAATGGGATTGAGCGACTGTCCGATTTCTTCGAGGGAAAAAGGAAGGAGCAGAAACTGACGCGATCTACCCGTCAGCGGCTCGGATACCATTCCCGAAAGTTCAAAGCTGGAAGAGCCCGTCGCTATAAATTGAACCTGTGGAAAGGTGTCCACCAGTACTTTCAATACCAATCCTATGTTCGAGATGTGCTGTGCTTCGTCGAAAATGATCAGTTCCCGATTTCCGATAAATTCTGCCAAAAGCCCTGAATTGGTTGTGGAAAGGGCGTCTTTGTATTCCTGGAGCTCACAGTTGATGTAAGCCGATTTTTCAGAAAATTTTGTGAGCAGGTGTTTTACCAAGGTGGTTTTCCCGGTTCGTCTGGCACCATATAGGATCAGGACTTTTCCTTTGAAAAGCTGATCTTCGAGTTGGGCGATAATGGTTCGGGATACTTGCACGCGTTCGTTTGATCTAAATTTATGAGTCTAACTTCACAAATTTAAGCAAATTTATGAACCTAACTTCACAAATTTGGCTAAATTCATGAAGTCAACTTCACAAATTTTAATGAATTTATGAAGTTGGATCGATAGAGTCTGACTGAGAACCTTCCATTCGGTCTTTTAAGTGGAATGGATTAACTTCCTTTTTCAAACCCAAAATACCATGAAGCAATCCATCTACTTGGCTGTTTTTCTACTTACAGCCTGCACTACTCCAAAGATTCAAGAGGAAACTGAAGCCTTAGCGTTCGAGACTATCGGTTCTATCGATCGACTCGATTCGGCTATTAATTCCCTGATCGCTTCAGATGCGAAAATTGAAGTATTGGCCTCAGGCTTCGAATGGGCTGAGGGACCACTTTGGCTAGAGGAGCAGCAAGCCTTGATTTTTACCGATGTGCCTACCAATACAATCTGGAAATGGACTGAAAAAGACAGTCTTTCCCTGTACTTGAGTCCTTCTGGTTATTTGGGAAATCGCATCGATAAGCGTGAACCCGGAGCCAATGGACTGGCCTTGGATGCATCGGGCAATTTAATTTTGTGCCAGCATGGGGAGCGGCAAGTGGGAAAAATGCTGGCTTCACTCGATGCTCCAAAACCTGAGTTTGAAGCCTTGGCGACCGGATATCAAGGAAAGCGATTCAACAGCCCCAATGACTTGGTGTATAATTCTCGCGGCCAACTCTTTTTCACTGATCCTCCTTATGGCATGGATCCTTGGGATGAAAAGCAACTGGAGTTTCAGGGTGTGTATCGTTTGGATCCTGATGGGAAAGTCAATTTGCTGGTGGATACGCTGTCACGGCCAAATGGTGTCGCACTCAGCCCTGATCAAAAAACGCTCTATATTGCTCAGTCCGATCCCGAAAAAGCCCGCTACTATGCCTATGATTTGGATGAAAATGGAAATGTGATTTCAGGTAAAGTGCTTTTTGATGCGGCATCGCTCCAAAGTGAAACCCGAAAAGGCCTCCCGGATGGACTGAAGGCTCATTCCAGCGGAACTCTCTTTGCTACCGGTCCTGGAGGAGTGTTGGTCATTAGTCCGGAAGGAAAGCTCCTGGGCACGATCCTAACCGAAAACGGTACGGCTAATTGTGGATTTGATGCTGGAGAAAAGTACCTATATATGACTGCGGATGCGTATTTGATGAGGATTGCTTTGAAGTAGGGAAGTTGGGGAGTATGGAGGTATGGGAGTTGGAGGTAACGTTGCTTCGAATTAAAAAATAGGATTTACAAAAGAGCCAAGATGGGGGTTAACTCTTTTTCGTGTTTTGCCATTTCTAATTTTAATTTTTTTTGTCCACAAAACTCAGATTGGATAGGCGGGTGGGCTGACACAGCAGCGGGCCAGCGTTCGGCCTTGTGCCGCTGGAGCTTTGCTGTGTCTTGACTTTTTGGTTCTTTTGGGTCAAGCCAAAAGAATGAAGAGAATGAGAATCGTAAAATGCACATTTACCAAATGAAATCCCTATGCTGCTTCTCCTGAATCAGCACTTTGTCAATCAAGTTTTGTTTTAAAGTTTCGGCAAAGTCCAAGGCTCACGATATTCTGGGAAGATCAATTCATTTGCTTCATTATTGCCAATAAACTGTCTTTTTGCGTCATCCCAAATCAGCTGTTCCGCACTGATTCGTGCGGCAATGTTTGGAATATGAGCATGAAGTGCGGCTAGTCTTCCTGCCTCTGGAGGGCAATTGGGCTGGTTTCGGGTTTTGATGCATTCCACAAAATTGGCCACATGAACGTTGTGGGATTCTTTGGTGTCTTCCAGTTTTTTGACTTCGCATTTTGGGGCATTGGCAGTCCCATCCCATTCCGGATAGATTTCATAGCCGTTTCGGTTGACTACCAAGGTGCCCAATTCGCCCACATAAGCGATGCCGTAGGGTTTGTTGTAAGGTCCACTTTGCAGACCACCGTTCATGTCGTAATTAATCAGAAAATCTTTTTTGGGAAAAAGCACATTCATTGTGTCAAAGGTGTCCCGATCCCGATTCTCCTTATTCACATTTTTGGCATAAGTCAGCACAGTAGATGGGGCTGCCGGGCTTTCTTCCACCCAAATCGCCATGTCCAATAAGTGTACTCCCCAGTCTGACATTAAGCCACCTCCATAATCCCAGAAATGTCTCCAGCTTCCGTGAAATCGATTGGGGTTGAATTCCCTCTTTGGCGCTGGACCCAGCCAAAAGTCGTAGTCCACTCCAGCTGGAATAGGCGTTGGAGGTTTGATTTCATTGCCTAGCCCATAGTTGAAGTTGGACCAGATATTCATTTTGCGGATTTTGCCGAGATGCCCGCTTTTTACCAAGTCGCGGGACTCGATAAATCCCTGACCGGCCCGCTGCTGTTGACCCACCTGCATGATTCGCTTGTACTTGGCCGCTGCCTGTGCCATCAAGTCA